>RZYP01000195.1 GCA_009930275.1 Negativicutes bacterium | reverse complement strand
CGGACTTACGCAGCGGGAGGGTGTATTGCTTTCTTATTTTATGGAAGTGCTCGAAGGCAGGGTTGATCCCAGAGAAAGAGGGGCCATTTTTGCTGAGGCACTTGCCAAAGTTGCAAGGACAAGAAATAGTGATTAAAGGACCAGGCAGGTCGCTTATTAGTTAGGGGATGGGATTTTGGCGAAAATTAAAATACACTACGTATGTCAATGCTGCGGATATATAACCACCAAATGGCTGGGCAAATGTCCGGAGTGCGGCCAATGGGACTCTATGGTTGAAGAAGTGGCTGCGCCTGAAAGCAAAGCTTCTTTTTTGTCTGTCAAGGAAAATCCGCAACCGAAGACATTGGACAGCGTCTCTATCGGCGAATTGCAAAGAATGGAAACAGGCATACGGGAGTTTGACCGCGTTTTGGGCGGCGGCATAGTACCGGGCTCCCTGGTATTGCTTGGCGGCGACCCGGGCATAGGCAAGTCGACGATTGTGTTAGATGCCAGCATGAAGTTCAGCAAAAAGGGTATAAAAGTGCTATATGTTTCCGGGGAAGAATCAGAAGGGCAAACGGCTATGAGGGCAAAACGTTTAGGTGACTCAGGCAGCGGTCTGCTCATTATGACTGCAACGGATTTGTCGGTGATTCTTGCTCAGGCGCAAGAAGTAAAACCGGCAATACTGGTTATAGATTCCATACAGACCATGTACAATGCGGAATTTGAGACGGCTGCAGGCAGCGTAGGCCAGGTAAGGGAATGTACAGCCAAACTGCTCCGTTTTGCTAAGTCTACGGGAATAGCGGTGCTAATTATTGGACACGTGACCAAAGAAGGCAATATTGCCGGGCCAAGATTGCTCGAACACATGGTCGATGTTGTGCTGCAGTTTGAAGGCGAGAGGTCGTATTCTTTCCGCGTGTTAAGGGCTTTAAAAAATCGTTTTGGCTCAACTAATGAGAGCGGTATTTTTTCTATGGAGGAAAACGGGCTCAAAGAGGTTGCCAACCCTTCGGGACTTTTTTTGGAGAAACGCAGCTCCGCGGTTCCCGGTTCCGTTGTTTGTGCCTGTCTTGAAGGAGCACGTCCCTTATTGGTTGAGATACAGGCTCTTGTTGCCAGAACGCCTTATGGCATGCCTAGACGGACCGCGGTTGGCTTTGATTACAATAGGGTGAATATGCTTTTAGCTATTTTGGAGAAAAGGCTGGGTATGGATTTTGGTACTCAGGATGTATACGTTAATGTAGTTGGCGGCGTAAGGGTTACCGAGCCGGCGGCAGATCTGGCAGTAGTTGCCGCCATAGTATCAAGCTATAAAAACAAGGTGGTCGTGCCGGGTATTTTGGCTGTAGGCGAGGTCGGACTGACGGGGGAGGTACGTCGGGTTGGCTTTGCCGAGAGACGGATCAAGGAGGCGCAAAATCTCGGATTTGGCAAATTCGTGATACCGGCAGGCAATTTGTCTTCCAAAAAGAATATGGAAGGCGTTGTGCAGGCAAGTACGGTTGAAGAGGCACTAACGGCCTTTTTTGAGAATTAAAAATGCTGTTGCCGATAAGCTAAGCTTATCGGCAACAGCATTTTGACTTTTTAGTTTTCAAGATAAATAATAGAAGCCCAGAGTCGCAATGGCATTATTTTCTTCTTGCATGACATTGTCCATTTTAAGTCCGGTCAGATTGCATAAAGCAGCCATATAGAAAAGAGAATGGCCGATTTCCTTGGAGAGGGTTTCTTTACAGCGCGGACAAAGTTCGCCGTCGACGTGTGACGACATATATTCTTTCATGTTTGTGAAAGTTACGTCCTGAGGCAAGGTTTGTTTATGGGCTTCAATCCGGATACATCCGCATTCTGTCACGGATTTGGCCAGTGCACGGTTGACTCGCGCTACAGATTCCTGGTACTTACTCATTATATCCAAAACGCTTCTGTGTCGAATCAGGTATTTTTCTACATTAGCCTGGAAGTCTTGACAGGAATTATCTTTCATATTCAGCACCTCTCTTGTTTTAATTATAAATAGACAACATAAGGCTGTCAATTTTATAGTGTAATGACAAATATATGTAAAATAAGATTGACAGTTAAAAACCAACATGATACAATAAAAAATTTTGACAAAATAGAATAAATATGCTATGATTCATTTATATAGTGAAGGAGGCATAGTCCATGTTCGATACAGGCGACAAGGTTGTTTATCCAATGCATGGAGCAGGTATGATTAATTCTATCGAGAAACGCAATGATGCAAGCGGCGGAACCGTGGAATATTTTATACTTGAGATGCTTTTGGGTGACATGAAGATCATGATTCCGAAACAAAATGTCGGGAATGTCGGCTTAAGACACATAATCAGCGAGGAGCAGCTCGGTGATATTGAGGATGTCTTGACTGCCCGCCCGGAAAATACAATGAAGTGCATTACCTGGAACCGTCGTTTCAATCTTTATCTTGAGAGAATGAAGAGCGGGGATATCTTCGAAGTAGCAGCGGTTGTGAGAACATTGACGGTACAGGAGGAAGAAAAGAAGCTTTCCACAGGAGAGCGCAGACTTTTGAATACCGCAAAGCAAATTCTTTTGAGCGAGGTTATGCTGGTTCGTTCTCAAAAACTCGAGGAAGCCGATAAATGGCTGCATAATTTTTTTAATTAAACTAAAATACGTCGTTTTTTTGGCGTATTTTATTTTTTTTGCCCGTTATAATCTATTAAAAAATCTTGGTTTGTAGTAAGATTATGGCGTAAGAAGAAGGAAGGAGGTGAAGAAATGTTAACAAGAATTCTGAAACTAACGATAGTAGTAGTATTTGCGATTTCAGGTCTGATTGTAGTGGGCTATCTGGAACCTTATTTTTTCGAAATTCTCCCTAATGGGATGATAAATAACGGACCAGTTGGGTTTGCTGTGGCGACCTTTATTGCCGATGCTTTTGGCGTTTGCCTGTTTGGTGCTTTAGGTTATGCGTCATCTAATCTGATTATTGTCCATACAATGCGTTTTACTGAGGTAATGGCTACAGTGTTGGCCAAAGTTCCTACCAGTAACATCCTGGTTGTCGCCATGGGTGTCACGATTGGTTTGATTGTGGCTAATTTGATAGGGGGGCCTTTTTCACAT
>RZYP01000194.1 GCA_009930275.1 Negativicutes bacterium | reverse complement strand
AAATCGAATTTCCGGAACATTGCTACCATTTTTCGGAAACATTTTTTCAAGCATCGCTTTTTTAATATTTTTTAGTTTCAAAAGCTTACGCTGATGAAGGGTGATAAGGTTGTCAATTCGAGCAAAATATGCGCCAACAACTTTCTGCTCATTCTCCTTTGGCACAATAACATCGATTTCATTTATTGCAGTTTTGGATAAGCTCGGCACTCCTGTGGATTCGTCTTTTTTCTTCCAGTCAATATTTTGGAAAAGATCAAAGACAAAATCTAAGTCATAATTTTCTCTTGGAACAGCATAAAACAGCGTATCTACAGTCCAAAATGGTGCTTTTAGAATATAGGGTTTATCTATTGTGCCTTTTCTCCCAATACCGATTGCATCTTCTTTATAGGAGAGTGCTTCATTAACACTCAGCATGTATCCACCGGTTCCATAAACCGGAATATCCCCCTCGGATAGATGTTTGTAATCTTTTCCACCACGAACATCGACTACTACCCACAACTTACGCTGTTCCCAAGCATAAGTGATTCAAATACAGTAAAAGGAGAATACCAAAATTAATAACCCGAGTCCCTCTTGGGAACAGTGTAAGCTTGGCGATGTTGGATCCGTAGCCATGTGCCGTAGGATATTCAAGCATCAAACTTCTGAAACTGGTGAAGTGCCATTTTTCAAAATAGGAACATTTGGCGGCGAACCAGATGCGTTTATCACGCGCGAGCTTTTTGAAGGATATAAAACAAAATATCCGTATCCTGAGCGAGGGGATATTCTCATTTCAGCTTCTGGGAGTATCGGTAGAACCGTTGAATTTAGCGGCAAAAACGAATACTTTCAAGACTCCAATATCGTTTGGCTTAAGCATGACAAACGCATCATCAATACATTCTTAAAGCACCTTTACAGTGTAGTTGAGTGGGCCGGTATTGAGGGCAGCACCATCAAACGACTATATAATGACAACATTCTGAAAACGGAAGTCATGCTTCCTACAGTTCACGAACAAGATAAAATTGCTGAAGCATTAGACAACCTCGACAACCTTATCACCCTTCATCAGCGTAAGCCATTTTTGCAAAGAAGGAGGTAATTATTATGCCAAAAGAAATTAATAGCCCAGAGTTGTTCAGTGATTACTATGCAAAATGGATAGATGTTTATAAAAAAGGTGCTATCAGAGGAGTGACTATGGATAAATACTTGATGACGCACAAATGGCTGGTCAGGCTTGTTCCTGATTTGAGAACGGAAGAATTGGACCGGATACTATACCAGCAATTACTCAATGAGTATGCCGAGCACCATGAAAAGCAGACGGTAATGGATTTTCATCATCAACTAAAAGGCGCAATTCTTGATGCTGTAGATGAAGGCCTGATCTACCGTGACCCCACACGTAAAGCCATTATTAAAGGTAAACCACCACAAATCAAGAAAATGAAATATCTGAATCAGTTTCAGCTTCAAACTTTGATTTCATGTCTGGATCTAAAAGAAAAGGTCAATTGGGATTACTTCATATTGCTGGCAGCAAAGACTGGGATGAGGTTTTCGGAAGCACTTGCGTTAACGCCTGCAGATTTTGATTTTAGAAATCAATTGGTGTCTATAAGTAAGACTTGGGACTATAAAGGGGATGGCGGGTTTTTGCCAACAAAGAATCGATCTTCGGTCCGCAAAATTCAGATTGATTGGCAAACAGTGATTCGATTTTCAGAGTTGATAAAAGGATTGCCACAAAACAAACCCATATTCGTGGATGGTAAGGTCTACAATTCAACTGTCAACGATAAGCTAGGACGCCTTTGTAAACAGTGTAAGATACCTGTGATATCCATTCACGGACTGAGACATACACATGCATCACTTTTGCTGTATACTGGCGTATCGACTGCCAGCGTGGCAAGAAGACTAGGACATTCAAGCATTAATACAACGCAAAAGACATACTTGCATATCATCCAAGAACTCGAAAATAAGGATGTGGACTTGGTGATGCGATTGCTTGCAGGACTTTCGTAAAAGATTTATGGTGGCTTACGCTGATTGGGGGATGGCAAATAGCCATCTTTCTTTTAGTCTTTCATATAAAACATGGTCTCATAGCCATCGGCTCTAAGTGACAAACCTTTGATCCAAGGAGGTGTTCTTCCCATCTGCTCACAAACGGCTTCAAGGGAAACGCCCATGCTGGATTCAATAATGAGCTCGTCATGGACATGTCCACAGATAAAGCAATGACGGAGCGTATTCATGGCGTACGCCAGAATATCTCTGCTTATGGCTTGGACGATATTTTCAACGAATTTCGGACCGTAACTTTCGATGCGTTCCCATTTCTTAGTGTTTCCGGTGCCTTCGTAGGTAACCGACTCACCACCAAACTGATTTGGTTCGATCTTGGGCTTTACATAGGAAAGCCTCCTACCGGAAGGAAGCTCAATAAACAGCATTCCCTTTTGATAGTAAAATTTAATACCATGTGTTTTAGTATGTGTTCGTAAGCGAACGGCTTCTTTAACGGTCCTATCAACATCCCACCAAAGCTTCGTGATGTTGGGGTTCGAAGATCTCCAAGAATCAACCAGTGGCTGTAGTTCGTATTCAGTAAGGCCCATGTCTAGTGCGCCCATAGCCTTGAGGGCACCGGTGCTGCCGCCATAACCAAGCGCCAATTCTGCAATTTTTCCCTTTTGACGAAGATGGCTATTTACACCATGCTTCTCGACCGGTACGTGGAACATAGCAGAAGCAGAAGCGCAGTAGATATCACCATCGCTTTCAAATACATCTAGTCGCCACTTTTCCCCGGCTAAGAAGGACAGAACCCTAGCTTCAATTGCACTGAAGTCACACACAATAAATTTATGGCCTGGCTTTGGAATAAATGCAGTGCGGATAAGCTGAGAGAGGGTATCCGGTACATCATCGTAGAGTAGTTTTACGGCGTCATAATCTCCTAACTTAACAAGGGACCGTGCATCTTCTAAATCAGGGAGATGGTTCTGAGGAAGGTTTTGCAATTGTATATGCCTGCCTGCCCAGCGTCCAGAACGGGAAGCGCCATAATATTGGAACATGCCACGAGCCCTGCCATCTAGGCAGACGGTGTTCTGCATGGCCTGATATTTTTTGATGC
>RZYP01000002.1 GCA_009930275.1 Negativicutes bacterium | reverse complement strand
CAGTTAGTTGTTCCTCTGGACCATTCCACACGCGACAATTCGCCAGCAAGCTGTCGGTCGCTGATGTATATGAGTCCCGTCGCAACCAAGCTGCTCACGCGATAGAGTGCGGCTCGAGCGAAGTGAGAACGCCCTTGGCGTTGCTGCCGGTTGTGTAAACCACTCTACTAATGTAGAGTGGTTTTTAGTGCATAAAGGATGAAATTGCATAAAAGCGATACCAGATCATCACAAAAAAAGTTTTCCGAAAATTAAAACATAGTGTAACATTAATTTTTTAATGTTATAATTATTCTGAAAAGGCGGAATGGGAAGGTTCGTATATCGAAAATTCAAGAGAGAATATCCGATATCCGCAAAAAATGACAAGGGGGCTGAAAAGATGAAAAAAGTTTTATCAATTTTGATGGTAATGGTTATGGCATTTATGGTTGCTGCCTGTGGCGGTGGTAGCAAAGATGCAACTAAAGCCGACAGCAAGACTGGTAAGGTGGATCGCAGCAAACAATTTATTACTGTACTAACAGGTCCTACTAGTGGCATTTACTTCCCTATTGGCGGTTCTTTTTCAAAATTAATAGGTTCTATGGGCTATAAGACTTCTGCAACGGCAACTGGTGCAACGGGAGAAAACATAAATGCAATTTTGACAGGACAAGGGGAACTGGCAATTGCCATGTCTGATTCTGTTATACAAGCAATAGAGGCTTCTGGCGCCTATGAAGGGAAAAAACCAGCTTCTGATCTGCGCGTTATGATGGGTTTGTGGCCTAATGTTTGTCAAATTGTTACTACTGCTGATTCCGGAATTAAAACTTTTGCTGACCTAAAAGGTAAAAAAGTTGGTGTGGGAGCTCCTAATTCCGGAGTTGAATTGAATGCTCGTATGATGTACGAGGCTCATGGCATGACTTATGCTGATTCCAAAGTAGACTATCTGTCTTACGGTGAAGCAATAGACCAGATGAAGAACGGCCAATGCGATGCAGCATTTGTTACTTCAGGCCTAGGCAATGCCACTATTAAAGAATTGGGCACTACTAAAAAAATCGTGTTCATTCCTGTTGAAGGCGAAGCATTGAAAAAATTAATGGCAAAATATCCGTTCTATGTTGAATGGAAAATTCCTAAAGCAACTTATGGCACGGATGTTGATACTACTACTGCGGCTGTTATGAACGTGATGCTGGTAAGCAAAAAACTCTCAGATGATGTTGTTTATGACTTGCTGACAGGTATTTATTCTGCAGATGGTTTGAAGACTATCGGCGATTCTCATGCTACAGCTAAGAGAGAAATTAAACTCGATACGGCTTTGCGTGGTATTAAAGGAACAAAAATGCAATTACATCCAGGCGCTGTTAAATTCTATAACGAAAAGGGAATTAAATAAGATATCCTGAGATGAATAAACGAAAAGGTATTACGATATTCTTTCTGGCACTTGTACTTGTTGTTGTCGGCTCGTGGTATTACTGGGCATCACAAACAGTGTTGCGTATTTATAATTATCAATCCGGTGAGATTTATGTTGAAGTACCAGCCAAAGGAGGCGATAAGCTTTTCTTTGGCTGGGTTCATTCTTGGGAAAAGATCCCTTGGAATGAGTATTACCACATAGCGCCTGATTGCACATTGGTCCTGGACTCCATTTCTTTCCCTGCATTTGGTGCAGGCATTCCGGAAAACAAAGGGAAGGTCTGTCGCATTGAAAATGGGTTGATTTATATGGATGAAATTGGTCAAGTGTTTCCAGAATTCAATTGGATTAATTCTCATTTTGCCACACGAGAAATTGTTTTAAATGGACAGCTAATATCTAAGGGGGATAGGCTGCCTGAGCATACTCGACTAAGGCTTGTAGTCGAAAGGAGATTGAAGAAATGGCAAAAATAGACAAAGAAACTCAGCAGTCAACCTCCGAAGAAAATAAAGAGACTATCCAGTTTGAGGGGGATAGTGAGCTTGCCGGGAAATCTGATGAGATAGTGAGAAAGCTCGATAAAGAATCGGCCACACGAATTTTCTCCAGTGGAACAATGAAGAAGCTCCTTTATATAATAGCAATTTTGGTTTCTTGCTATCATCTGTATACGGCTTTTTTTGGGCCTCCGGTTACCTTGAAGCATCGCTCGTTACATGTAGCTATGATGCTTTCCATGGCTTTTATTATGTATCCTTTTTCTTCTAAAAGTAGTAACAAAAAGGTTGCGTGGTATGATTGGATTTTCGTAGTACTTTCCTGTGTGGTGCCATTTTATGTCTGGACAGACTATTTAGGCGTCGTTGAGAGAGCAGGGCGGGCCAGTGATACTGACATGTTGATAGCAACTTTGCTGGTTTTTTTAGTTTTGGAGACTTCCCGGCGGGTTACCGGTTGGGCGTTGCCTATACTTAGCTTGACCTTTATAGCCTATGGCTTATTCGGACGCGATATGCCAGGTATTTTTGCCCATCGTGGCTATGACTGGACGGCGCTATCCAATCATTTCTTTGCTAACACAGAAGGTATTTATGGTACGTCCGTCAATGTAGCTGCCAGTTATATTTTTTTGTTCATTTTATTTGGCTGTGTCATGAACAAATGCGGCATGGGTCAATTTTTTAATGATTTGGCCTTGTCACTGGCAGGTGGTTCTAAAGGAGGACCTGCAAAAGTCTCTGTTATTGCCTCAGGCTTCTTAGGATCTATTAATGGATCAGCAATAGCGAATGTTGTAACTACAGGTGCTTTTACGATTCCTTTAATGAAGAAGACGGGCTATTCCAAAGAATTTTCGGGCGCAGTAGAATCTTCTGCTTCGGTAGGCGGGCAACTGTTGCCGCCTATTATGGGCGCTGCTGCGTTCATTATGGCTGAAATGTTGGGTGTACAATATTCCAGTATAGTCGTTTGGGCTGCAGTACCGGCTTTATTATATTACTTGGGCATTATGATACAGATTCAGCTAAGAGCCTCAAAAGACGGATTGGTTGGCTTACCCAAAGAAAAACTGCCTCATGTTGGCGAAGTTATAAAAGACAAAGGGCATCTATTTCTTCCAATTTTATTTTTGCTGTATATGCTTTTCTTTTCTGGCAGAACAGTAATTAATTCGGCCTTCTTAACAATTATTGTTACTATAATTGTTTCCCAATTTAAAGCTTCTACACGCATGAATCTAAAAGATATTGTTGATGCATTGGCAGACGGAGCTAAACAAACAGTTTCCGTTGCAATTGCTTGTGCTTGCGTTGGTATTATTATTGGCGTTTCCTCCAAAACAGGTTTTGGTTTGACCATTGCGAATACCATTATTTCCATTGGAGAAGAAAGCTTGTTGTTTACCTTGATCTTTACGATGATTACTTGTATGATTTTAGGCATGGGTTTACCATCTATTCCTGCATATATTATTACGGCAACGATTGCCGCGCCGGCTTTATCCGAACTCGGCATTCCGCCAGCTGCAGCCCATATGTTCTCCTTCTATTTTGCTATGTTTGCGAACATTACGCCTCCTGTAGCCCTGGCGGCTTTTGCAGCAGCAGGCTTGTCAGGTGGGGATCCGATGAAAACAGGTGTACAGTCAGTTAAGCTCTCTATTGCCGGTTTCATCGTTCCGTTTATGTTTGTGTATTCACCGCAAATAATGTTAATCAATACGACTTTGGCAGAAGGCGTTTGGGTTACTTTGTCTGCTTGTTTAGGTGTGTTCTTGATCGCTATAGCAACGGAAGGCTATGTTTATGCGCCTGTAAATGTCCTTTATCGTATTTTTGCGGCAGGTGGTGCTCTATGTCTAATTAAGAGTGGTTTAGTTACTGACATTATTGGTTTGGTTATTATGACATCTCTTATCCTTTTACAAAAGAGGAAAGCAAAAGCTATTAAGATGCGGCCAGCGGCATAAAAAACATACATTATGTTTTAAATCCTGAATATTAGGGTGTGCGAGCACCCTAATATTTTTTTGTCCCATGACAACAAAAACACAAAAGTCTACTAGAAATATACGAATAGTGCTTAATAAGATGTATGTAATAAAAATATTGACATTCTGATCATTAGGCCCTATTATTGTAACTATTGTTATATTTTCAAACATTTGGGAGGCTCATGATGAAAATGTCTAATTTCAGGTGGAAGGTAGCATGGCTAATTTTTATTCTTAGCTTTGTATCCTATATGGATCGCGTTAACTTATCGGTTGCTACCCCGGTAATAATGAAGGAATACGGCTTTAATAAAGTTGATATGGGGTTAATTCAAACTTTTTTCTTTGCCGGTTATGCTCTTATGCAGGTTCCAGGAGGTATGCTGGCTGAAAAATTCGGACATCGTATAACAGGTGCCTTGTCCGTTGTGTGGTGGTCGATTTTTACTATTTTGACTGCTGCAGCTAAAGGCAAACTAAGTTTTGCCGCAATTCGTTTCTTGTTCGGCATGGGCGAAGGACCTGTTTATCCGGCTTTCGGTATAGCAATTTACCGTTGGTTCAATTTGAAGGAAAAGGGTAATGCAAGCTCTTTTCTTCTGACGGGCTCTTTCTTAGGACCGGTTATCGGGCCTGCTGTAACAGTTGCTTTGATGTCCCTGTTCGGTTGGCACATGGTCTTCATCCTTTTCGGTTTCTTCGGGTTTGTTATGGCTTATATTTGGTATAAGTTCGTGCCGGAAAATCCGGCAGACAGTCCCTACGTAGATAAGAACGAACTAGCCTTTATTGAGGAAGGACGTGACTTAGCAGATAATAAGAAAGAAGTGGCTCCTTGGGGAAAGCTGTTCCGTTCGACACAATTTTGGGCTATAGGCGTGCAATATTTTATAACGGATTATGTTATGTTTGTCTTTCTATCATGGCTGCCTATGTATTTGATGGAAAAACACGGTTTTTCTTTGGCCAAGATGGGCATGTGGGCAGCTCTGCCTTGGCTTACACTGATAATTATAACCTTTAGCGCGGGCTATGTTTGCGACAGGGCGATTAAGCGAGGCGGTTCTCAGTACTGGGTTCGTACTATTGCCGGTGCTTCAGGAATCGTACTTTGCTCATGTGCTTTGTATATGGCTACCTTAACGTCTGACGCAATGCTGAACGTAATGTGGCTTTCGTTGTCACTTGGTTCGCTTGGCTTAACTTTTAACGCTTCTTGGGCTTGCGCCATAAATCTAGGTGGGAAGTTTGCCGGTTCTGTTTCCGGATGGATGAACTTTTGGGGTAACATCGGCGGAGTTATAGCACCAACATTGACAGCTTGGATTGCTACCGCTTATAGCTGGGACGCGGCTCTTCTTGCGACGGCTCTTTCTGGAGTTATTGGCGTTATTGCCTGGATTTTTGTTCGACCTGATAAGGCAATTGTCTAGTACTTGCCATTAAATAAAAAATAGGCTATAATTGGCTGAGTGAATGGTTAAGCCCATTCGCTCAGCCAATTTTATAACAGACAGTTCGTAACCATCCTGTCTCTAAAGAAAACTACGGGCGATACTGCTAACAGGCAGTTTTGATGTTGTTTTGTTTAAGAGGCCATGGGCCTCTTTTTATTTGCCTGTTTTAGTGTTTGCGTTAGGAGAGAAAATTATGTATAACGAAAAATTTACGAAAACAAAGAAACTTACTATTTCAGCATTGTGTATTGCTTTATATGTCGTCGTAATGATGTGCACACAAAGCTTCGCTTTTGGACAGTACCAGATACGAATTGCCACGTCTTTGTATGCCTTAAGCGCTATTTTCCCATTTTTGGTAGTGCCGTTCGGCCTTGCCAATTTTGTGAGTAATGCAATCATGGGCGGACTAGGACCTTTGGATATGATAGGTGGTGCTTTGGTCGGTTCGGCAACCAGTGCGTTCATAGTTTGGCTCAAAAGCAAAGAATTTCCAAATTATTTGATAGCTGCGGCAATTACTTTTATTCCTGGCTTGGGAGTGCCCATCTGGCTATCGGTGATACTTGGTATACCATATTGGGTGCTGGCATCTTCTATCATACTGGGTCAATTTGTACCAGGTATTGTGGGTGCAGTATTAGTAACTGCTTTGGAAAAGAAAGAAATTTTGACAGAAGTCATGGATAAGAGGTAGGGAGCTATTATGACAGGAAGAAAACAGAAGGATTTAACGGGAGTTACACTGCTAGGAAATCAGAACACGAAGTATCCAATTGATTACGCGCCGGAGGTGCTGGAATCTTTTCCCAATAAACATTCAGGAAACGATTACTTTGTAAAATTTAATTGCCCTGAATTTACCAGCCTTTGCCCTATGACGGGACAGCCCGATTTTGCGACAATTTATATTTCTTATGTGCCGGACGGCAGGCTTGTTGAAAGCAAAGCGTTGAAACTTTATTTGTTTAGTTTCCGCAACCATGGTGATTTTCACGAGGACTGCGTAAATATTATTATGAAAGATTTAATAAAGTTGCTGTCGCCAAAATATATTGAAGTTCTGGGTAGGTTCACGCCACGCGGTGGGATAAGCATCGATCCCTATTGCAATTACGGCAAAGAGGGAACAGAATGGCAAGCCACGGCTAAAGAACGTTTACATTTTCATGACATGAATCCGGAAACAGTCAACTATAGAAAATAAAAACTATAACCACTTATGCAAATGGGTAGTAAAGGGCGGAAAGAACATTCGGCCGGCTATTCGGCGCATAAGTGGTTTCTTTTTCGACTAATTATGAAAAATTTCCTGCGCTTCTCTTTTTTGAATTACTGTGCTACAATAGGCATGTGTTTAAAAATACGTGGATTTTTGCAAGTAGTGGGACTCAAAAAGTTCCACGAGGGACAAAAGTCTAATGCTTGAGGAGTTCAAATGGACAATATTATCAATTTACAGAAAAAAATTGTGCCTGAACTCAGCGAATTGTTGGTATTAAGGTACCAAGTGCTTCGCCAAGTAAGTCACGAATCGCCTATCGGCAGGAGGGCTTTAGCTAATCGCTTGGGTTTGAGCGAAAGAGTACTGCGTGCACAGGTTGACTTTTTGAAAAATTGCGGACTTTTGAATTTTTCACCTCTGGGCATGTATGTAACTGACGAGGGCGAGGAAATCCTTAAAGAACTGGCTGATTATGTCCGCAAACTGCAGGATCTTTCTTCCCTTGAGAATTTGCTTAGTGAGCAGTTAAACATTTCCAGGGTGGTAATTATTCCTGGGGACTGCGACCAGGAAGATGTAGTTAAGAGGGAAATTGGACGAGCCGCGGCGGGTATCTTGATAAACTTACTTAGCGACGGCAATGAGCACATAGTTGCGGTAAGTGGTGGCACGACGATGGCAGCGTTGGCGGCAAATGTCAGCGGCAGTTCGCCTAAAACTTTAGTGGTACCTGCTCGTGGAGGACTGGGAGACAATATGGAGGACCAGGCCAATACGATAGCCTCGGTTTTGGCGCGAAAACTTGGCGCACGTTATAAGCAGCTTTATGTGCCCGATGGTGTAAGTGAAGAAATCCTTAACAGCATTCTAGCTGAAGATACGACGGTTAAAGCCGTTGTAGAGGTCATAAGGAAAGCAGATATCCTCGTGCATGGTATGGGAAGTGCCGGCGTTATGGCTAGCCGTCGAGGCTTGTCAACGGATATTTTGCACAAGTTAGAGGAGGATGGCGCCGTTGGCGAGGCTATAGGCCAATACTGTAGTTTGGATGGCAGAGTGGTCTATGTTACCAATAACGCTGGACTTATGGTTAATGACCTGGTGCATATTAAGAAGGTAATCGGCATTGGTGGAGGAAAATCAAAAGCTGCCGCTATATTGGCAGTTATCAGAGCCTCACATCAGGACATTTTGATTACGGATGAGGCCGCAGCCAAGGATATAACTAAAATTCTCGAGGTAGATGAGGTTTAAAAGTACAGGTTACTAAAATACAGAAAATTTCAAGGAGGCTTTTATTATTATGGCAAAAATTGCAAAAGTTGGTATTAATGGTTTTGGAAGAATTGGAAGAAACGTATTCCGTGCAGCAATGAATAATCCCGATATTGAAATCATAGCAGTCAATGACCTTACTGATGCGGCAACCCTTGCGCATCTCCTTAAATTCGACTCCGTCCATGGAGCGCTTGAAGGGGACGTGGCTGTTGAAGGCGAGTATCTTGTTGTAAACGGCAAAAAAGTAAAAGTATTGGCACAGACCGACCCCGCAAAATTGCCTTGGGGCGAACTCGGCGTTGATATCGTAGTAGAATCGACAGGACGCTTTACTGAAGGCGAAAAAGCAAAAGCACATATCGCCGGTGGTGCTAAAAAAGTTATTATTTCAGCTCCTGCCAAAGGCGAGGACATTACTATCGTCATGGGCGTTAATGAAGATAAGTACGATGCAGAAAAACACGTCATTATCTCAAATGCTTCCTGCACTACGAACTGTCTGGCTCCTTTCACCAAGGTTCTTATGGAAAATTTCGGTATTGAAAGTGGTTTGATGACTACTGTTCACTCTTATACAAATGACCAGAAGATACTGGACTTGCCGCACAGCGACCTGCGTCGTGCTCGTGCAGCGGCTATGTCTATCATACCGACTACGACAGGGGCGGCTAAAGCGGTGGCACTTGTATTACCTGAGTTAAAGGGTAAATTAAATGGTTTCGCCATGCGTGTGCCTACGCCTAATGTTTCTATTACGGATTTGACAGTTTTGCTTGGCAGGGACACTACCAAAGAAGAAATTAACACGGCTTTGAAAAAGGCTGCAGAAGGTGAATTGAAAGGAATCATGGGTTACAACGAGTTGCCACTTGTATCAAGAGACTATAACGGCTGTCCGTTGAGTTCTATCGTAGACGGCCTTTCCACCATGATGGTAGGACCGAGAATGGCTAAAGTAGTTGCCTGGTATGATAATGAATGGGGTTATTCCAACAGAGTTGTTGATCTGGCTGTTTACATGACCCAAAAAGGTATGTAATGGTCGAAAGAGAGGTTCTGCTAAATGGATAAGAAAACCTTAGAAGATCTGGTTGTTAAGGGCCGAAAAGTCCTTGTTCGAGTGGATTATAATGTTCCTATGGATGAAACGGGCAAAATTACCGATGACACACGCATTCGCGCTTCTTTGGACACTATAGATTATTTGTTGAAAAACAATGCGGCTGTCATTTTGATGGCTCATCTGGGAAGACCAAAAGGAAAAGCGGACGCAAAATACAGCTTAACGCCTGTAGCTGCTTATTTGGGGGATTTATTGGGCAAGCCGGTTAAATTTGCCGGCAATTGCATAGGCAAGGAAGCTGAAAACGCAGCTGCACAGCTGAAATCTGGCGAGATACTTATGTTGGAAAACCTGCGTTTTCATCCGGAAGAAGAGAAGAATGACATGGATTTTGCCGAAAAGTTGGCTTCTTTAGCGGATTTGTACGTTAATGATGGCTTCGGCGTTTCTCACAGAGCACATGCATCAGTTGAAGGAGTTACGCATTTTTTGCCTTCAGCGGCAGGTTTTTTATTGGAAAAAGAGATTCGCTATGTGGGTCAGGCGGTAGAAAATCCCATTCATCCTTTCGCTGCTATTATTGGCGGTGCGAAAGTATCGGATAAAATTGGTGTAATCGACAACCTGTTAGACAAGGTTGATATGCTTCTGATCGGCGGCGGCATGGCCAATACTTTTTTAGCCGCCGAGGGTTTTAAAATGGGCAACTCTCTTGTTGAAGAGGATAAGATCCCATTAGCCAAAGAATTGTTGATTAAGGCCGAAAAGAAAAAAGTAAAATTATATCTGCCGGTCGATCTCGTTATGTCAGAAGCATTTGCACCTGACGCTAAAAATGAGGTCCAAGAAATCAGCAAATTGGATCAAAATCGTATGGCGTTGGATATTGGGCCTAAAACAGCTGAAATTTATGCTGAAGCCATCAAAAAAGCCAAGATGATTGTTTGGAACGGACCTATGGGTGTCTTTGAAATGGATGCCTTCTGCAAGGGTACGGAAGCAGTTGCCAAGGCTGTTGCGGCTAACAGAGGAGTTACCATCGTCGGTGGGGGCGACTCTGTTGCCGCCATTGATAAGCTCGGATTAGAGAAAAAAATAAAACATATTTCAACCGGAGGCGGTGCGTCTTTAGAGTATTTGCAAGGCTTGGTTCTTCCGGGAATTGCTGCTCTTGACGATGTACGCCGGCCTATGATAGCAGGAAATTGGAAGATGCATAAAAATGTCGGCGAGTCTGTTGCCCTTGCTGAGGATATAGTTGTTGAAACTAATGGCACTTTGAACGAAGTTGTTGTTTTCCCACCCTTTACAGCGCTGGAGAGCGTAGCTGAGGCTATCGACGGTAAACATGTCGGTTATGGTGCGCAGGATCTTCATTGGGAAGACCAAGGCGCTTTTACAGGCGCGGTATCAGGAAGCATGATAGCCGATATTTGCTGCGAGTATGTTATTGTGGGCCATTCAGAGCGTAGAACTATGTTTGGAGACAATGAAATTTCTGTGGCTAAAAAAGTTGCGGCAGCTTTTCGCAACGGTATAAAACCTGTTCTCTGTGTTGGTGAAAATGCTAAAGAGCGGTCGGAAGGAAAAACGGCGCGGAAGATAAGCATGCAGATCAATAATGCTTTCAAGGGACTTCAAGCTGAACAGGCACAAGAGGTTATTGTTGCCTATGAACCGCTCTGGGCTATTGGCAGTGGTCAAGCTGCGACATCCAGGGATGCACAGGAAGTTTGTTTTTTAATTCGTGAAAAATTAACTAAAATGTTTGGAGAGAATGTTTCTCGCCAAGTGCGTATTTTGTACGGCGGCAGCGTTAATGAAAAAAATGCGGGGACGTTTAAAATCAGCGGTATTGACGGTGTACTTGTTGGAGGGGCCAGCCTTGATGCTCAGGCTTTCTCGGCTATAGTACGCAGTTTTTAGAAGGAGCATATCAATATATGGCTAAAAAACCTGTCTTGCTCATGATTCTTGATGGCTGGGGAATTGCGCCGGACTCTCCGGCTAACGCTGTGACAAGGGCTAAAACACCCAATCTTACCAATTTGTTTGGCACCTGTCCTCATACAGAACTTCTTTGCTCCGGTGAGGCCGTCGGTTTGCCTGAAGGTCAAATGGGAAACTCGGAGGTAGGACATTTAAATATAGGCTCTGGCAGGATAGTCTATCAGGAACTAACACGCATTTCCAAGGCGATACGCGACGGTGATTTTTTTAAAAATCCAGTTCTAACCAAAATAATGCAAACGACGAGAGACAAACAATCGGCATTGCATATAATGGGTTTGCTTTCGGATGGCGGTGTTCACAGCCATCTTCAGCACCTTTTGGCGGTTATCCGCATGGCCAAGGAACAAGGCGTGCAGGAAGTCTATATTCATACTTTTTTGGATGGGCGCGACGTTGGACCAAAATCGGCCTTGGGTTATGTCGAAGAGCTGGAAAAAGAAATAGAAGTTATCGGTATCGGTAAGATTGCAACGGTCTCCGGTCGTTATTATGCCATGGATAGGGATAAACGCTGGGAACGACTGAAAAAGGCGTATGATGCGATGTTTTTGCATGAAGGGAAACGAGCAGAAAGTGCGCTGCAAGGTATTACTGCATCATATGAAGCCGGTATAAATGATGAATTCGTAGAGCCTTTTATAGTGGACGATGATGAAAAGACACTTATTAAACCGAAGGATTCCGTTATTTTCTTTAACTTCAGACCAGACAGGGCACGTCAGATAACAAGGGCTTTTGTTGATAAGGAGTTCTCTTATTTTGTAAGACCATTTGTTGTGGAAGCAGATAGTTTTGTTTGCATGACACAGTATGACAAAACAATAGGCGCATTGGTTGCCTTTCCTCCAAACTCGTTGAAAAATACGCTGGGAGAAGTTTTGGCTAAGGCTGGACTGCATCAGCTGCGCATTGCGGAAACTGAGAAATATGCTCATGTAACATTTTTCTTTAATGGGGGAGATGAGACCCCAAACTTTTTAGAGGACAGAATTCTTGTTCCGTCACCTAAGGTGGCCACATATGATTTACAGCCTGAGATGAGTGCTTATCTGGTAACGGATAAGCTTGTTGAAGCCTTGCACAAAGATATTTATGACGTTATAATCCTTAATTTTGCCAACCCCGATATGGTTGGTCATACAGGAGTTTTTAGTGCCGCTGTCAAGGCAATGGAAACAGTGGACGAAGTTGTCGGGCGCATTACCAAGGAAGTAACTGGTCTTGGTGGTATAGTATGTATTACTGCTGATCACGGAAATTTGGAGAAAATGGCTGATGAGATTTCGCATGGACCGTGCACTTCGCATACAACTAATAAAGTCCCGTTTATATTGGTGGGACACGGGAACGATAGCAGGCTGCGTGAAGGAATTTTGGCCGATATTGCTCCTACCATTCTTGATCTGTTAGCTCTGGAGAAGCCGGAAGAAATGACTGGCAGCAGTTTATTAATAAAATAAAATATGAGGTGAGTTATAATGGCATTAATTTCCGCTGTTTATGCAAGAGAGATTTTGGACTCTCGTGGCAATCCTACTGTAGAAGTCGAGGTTTGGCTTGATGATGGCTCTATGGGTAGAGCTGCTGTTCCTTCAGGAGCCTCTACCGGTGCCTATGAAGCTGTTGAGCTGCGAGACGGAGACAAGAATCGTTACCTGGGCAAAGGCGTGGCAAAAGCGGTTGATAATGTTAACGATGTTATTGCCGAAGCACTTATCGGCCTTGATCCTATCAGACAGGTTGAAATCGACAACATGTTGATCAGATTGGATGGAACCCCTAATAAAGCGAATTTGGGCGCTAATGCAATACTTGGCGTTTCCATGGCTGTAGCCAAGGCGGCAGCAGTTTCGATGGACATGCCGCTTTATATGTATCTTGGCGGTGTTAATGCCAAAGAATTGCCTGTGCCTATGATGAATATTTTAAACGGTGGCGCACACGCCGATAACAATGTTGATATTCAGGAATTTATGGCAATGCCGGTTGGTGCTTCAAATTTCAGCGAAGCACTGCGCATGAATGTAGAAATTTATCACAGTCTCAAAGCTGTCTTGAAGGCTCGCGGTCTTTCAACAGCCATCGGTGACGAGGGTGGTTTTGCACCAAACCTTGCCTCAAATGAAGAGGCAATCGAAGTTATAGTAGCCGCAATTGAAAAAGCCGGCTATAAGCCAGGTATAGAAGTATCTATTGCTCTTGACATTGCAGCCAGTGAAATATACAAAGGCGGTAAATATCATTTGGCAGGCGAAGGCGTTGTTAAGACATCGAACCAAATGGTTGACTACTATGCTGACCTTTGCGAAAAATATCCTATTGTTTCCATTGAGGATGGATTGGACGAGGACGATTGGAAGGGTTGGGCGCTTCTGACCAAGAAGCTCGGTAATAAAGTCCAATTAGTCGGAGACGACTTGTTTGTAACCAATGAAGAGCGTTTAACTCGTGGCATCAGCGAAGGTGTGGCCAATTCCATTTTGATCAAGGTTAACCAAATCGGGACCTTGACTGAAACCTTCAATACCATCGAAACAGCCAAACGCGCAGGTTATACTTGCGTAATTTCGCATCGTAGCGGCGAAACAGAGGACACAACTCTTGCTGACATTGCGGTTGCGGTTAATGCCGGTCAAATCAAAACAGGTGCACCGGCACGTACTGATCGTGTAGCAAAGTATAATCAATTGCTACGCATTGAGGAAGATTTGGCCAGTGCTGCTCGTTATAACGGCAAAAAAGTTTTTTATAACCTTAAGAATTAGAAACAATTTTTCAAATAGGGCTGACCTATGGTCAGCTCTATTTTTTTGTGATAAAATATTTTTTGGTAAAAATCGCATAAAAAAACGTTTTTAATTGTACCTAATGTTACTTTGTGGTAGAATATCATGGTACGAACTGTAGAGGAGGTATAATTGTGTACGAGACTATTTTAATGGTTCTTGAGGTACTAGTATGCTTGGCGTTGATTGCAACTGTTTTAATGCAATCCGGTAAAAGTTCAGGCTTGTCAAGTTCTATCGGCGGCGGCGGAGAAACCTTCTTTGGCGGCAAGAGCAACGATATGGACGCGATGCTTGCTAAAGTTACTATTGTTTTAGGTATTTTTTTCGGCGTATTGACGCTCCTTATTGCTAAAATTTCCTAATTTTTTTCCCGTTATATAGTTACCATGGTGTTGTACACCAAAAAATAAAAAATATTCGAAAGGGGTATAGGTTTTGAGTACATATCTAATTTTATCTGTGGTTGTGGGCATTATTGCCTTGGCAGTTGCCTTCATGCTCTCCTCCGGAATCAGCAATGCGAGCGCCGGAAATGCAAAAATGCAGGAAATTGCGGGTTATATTCACGAAGGTGCAATGGCATTCCTTTATAGAGAATACAAATATCTTGCAGTTTTTGTTCTTGTTGTAGCTATTATAATTTCTATTTTTCTACAAGTAACTACCGCGATTTGTTTTGTAGGTGGTGCAATATTCTCTGTTTTAGCAGGTTATATCGGTATGTCTGTTGCTACAAAGGCTAATGTGCGTACAGCTGAGGCTGCACGTCACGGCATGAGCGAGGCATTAAAGATAGCATTCTCCGGCGGCGCCGTTATGGGGCTCGGTGTTGTTGGACTTGGCATTATTGGACTGGCAGTTTGCTATTTTGTTTTTGACAAAAACATTGATATTATAACTGGATTTGGATTAGGTGCAAGCTCCATAGCTTTGTTCGCCCGTGTTGGCGGTGGTATTTATACCAAAGCTGCTGACGTTGGTGCTGACCTTGTTGGTAAAGTTGAAGCAGGTATCCCTGAGGATGATCCGCGTAACCCGGCTACTATTGCCGACAATGTTGGCGATAACGTAGGTGACGTTGCCGGTATGGGTGCCGACTTGTTTGAATCCTATGTTGGCGCTATTATTTCCGCTTTAACTCTCGGCGCTGTCGTTTATACAAACGGTGAAGGCGTTGAATTTGTCTTTATGCTTGCTCTTTGCGGCATTATTGCTTCTGTTATTGGTGTGATGTTTGCACGCAGCAGCAAGTCGAAAAACCCACAAGCTGCTTTAAATAGCGGAACTTATGTTGGTGGCGCATTGGTTATTGTTGCTGCTGGTTATCTGAGTAACTCATTATTCGGCAAATTGGATGCTTTTTATGCAATTATTTCCGGTCTTATAGTCGGAATGATTATAGGCAAAATTACCGAAATTTATACTTCTGCTGATTACGGTTCTGTTAAAAAGATTGCAAAACAATCTGAAACAGGTCCGGCTACTACAATTATTTCCGGTCTTGCAGTCGGCATGTATTCAACTTTCTGGCCAATGTTCTTTATTTGCATCGGTGTAGTAATTTCCTTCTTTGCAATGGGCGGGGCAAAGGATACTGGTATGGGTCTTTTCGGTATTTCCTTGGCGGCAGTTGGAATGCTTTCAACTACCGGCTTGACTGTTGCTGTTGATGCTTACGGTCCTATTGCTGACAATGCAGGCGGTATTGCGGAAATGTCCGAACTTCCGCATGAAGTACGTGAGATTACTGATAAACTTGATGCCGTAGGTAACACAACTGCTGCTATCGGCAAAGGCTTCGCAATTGGTTCCGCAGCCTTAACTGCCTTGGCGCTTTTCTCTGCATACGCGCATGTTGTAGATTTGAAAGCAATTGATCTTTTGAATCCTGTTACCTTGGTTGGCTTGTTCATCGGCGCGACTTTACCGTTTGTCTTCGGTGCAATGACTATGGAATCCGTTGGTAAAGCGGCTTTTGAGATGATTGAAGAGGTTCGCCGTCAATTCCGTACTATTCCTGGCTTGCTGGAAGGTACCGGAAAAGCTGACTACCGTCGCTGCGTAGATATTTCTACTGCGGCAGCTCTCCATGAAATGATGCTTCCGGGCATTATGGCAATAGTAGCTCCTATAGCGATGGGTATGTTGTTTGGTGTTGAGGCCCTTGGTGGAATGCTTGCAGGCTCTCTTGCAGCTGGTGTATTGGTTGCTATTTTGATGGCGAATGCCGGCGGTGCCTGGGATAATGCCAAAAAGTACATTGAAGGTGGTGCACATGGCGGCAAAGGCAGTGATGCTCACAAAGCTGCCGTTACCGGTGACACCGTAGGCGATCCTTTCAAGGATACTTCCGGACCTGCAATGAACATTTTGATTAAATTGATGACAATTGTTGCTCTGGTCTTTGCTCCTGTATTGGCACAATATGGCGGCCTGTTACTAGGCTGTTTGAAATAATAAAACGGTGATTAAAGCCACATCTTCGGATGTGGCTTTTTATTTATGTTAGGAAGCTGATTTTGTAGTTAAGTCCAAAGATGCTATAATATAAGAAAATATAACTTTGGGGGTAGTAAATCTTTGGTAATTATGCGAGGAGCGGAGCAGTACTTTTTTAAAAGCGGCAAAAAAGGCGTACTGCTCATTCATGGATATACAGGTTCGCCTGCTGAGCTTAAACCGTTAGGCGAATACATGAGAGAAAAAGGTTATTCGGTGTTTGGCGTTCTTCTTCCCGGACATGGGACAACACCAGAAGAGTTGAATAAAACAAATTGGCCAATGTGGTATGAGGCTGTGAAAAAAGCCTATTGCGAACTTCGGGAATCTTGTAGCGAAATATCCGTCGTTGGGCTTTCCATGGGAGGATTATTGGCGATGAAGTTGGCAGCCGATATGCCTTTAAAGAAAGCTGTTTTTCTGTCTGCTCCAATTTATGTTTATGACAAAAGGGCGCCTTTTGTAGGGCTTGCGAAATATTTCAAGAAATGGGTCAAGAAAAAAGGCCGTAATTATAATATAGATGAGAAATATAATATTGCCTATGATGTTATGCCGCTTAAGGCGTTGGATAGCCTTATGAAATTGATTACTCATTGTGAGAAGGAGATTTTGCCGCAAATCTTTGTGCCTTGCTTGATTATACAGTCAAGGCATGAGCATACTGTACGTCCGGAAAGTGCTGAACATATTTATGAGAAGATAGGTTCTGCAAAAAAAAAGCTTGTCTGGATTGAAAATTCAGGACACATTCTTACTTTAAGCGACAAAAGAGAAGAAGTTTTCGAGTGCATTTTTGATTTTTTAGAGGAGTAGAAAATATGATGCAACCAAAAGAGTATACTTGGTGTTTTGCCTGTGGCAAGGATAATCCGATTGGTCTGAAGCTTGAGTTTGAACGGAGTGATGAGGAATGCAGCACAACATTTGTGCCGCAGCGTGAGCATCAAAGCTATGATGGCCGGATGCACGGCGGTTTGATTAGTACGCTTCTTGACGAGGTTATGGGCAATTACATTTACATTAAAACAGGGAAACCGGCTTACACGGCAAAAATCGAAGTGAGGTTCCGACAGCCGGTACTTGTTGGAGAAAAAATTAAAGTCGTGGCAAAATTAAAACGTAAAAAGGGACGTATGGCGGAGATGATCGGCCAAATTATAAAGGAAGACGGAGTTTTGGCAGCGGAAGCCGAAGCCAAGATGATGTGCGAAGGTGACTTATGAAAAGCAGCGAAATTAAAGGCGCAATTTTGGAATTTATGCAAAGAAAATGCTATGCACCATTGAATGCAGAAGCATTGATTGCAGAGATACCCATAGAGGGACCACAGCTTAACGAATTCTGGAAAAGCCTGATGGAACTGGAAACAAACGGGGAGATTGTCAAAACGAGATTTGCAACCTTTGGCTTGCCGGAAAAAATGGGTTTAGTTGTTGGACGCTTCCAGTTGACCAGTAAGGGCTTTGGCTTTGTTATTCCTGATAACAAGGGAGAACGGCCAGATGTCTTTATACCACCTCGTGCTTTGGCTGGCGCTATGAACAATGACAGAGTAATGGCACGTGTTGAGTCACGTATAAGCGGCATGAAGCCAGAAGGCGAGATAATCAGAATTATCACAAGGTCTAATACCAAAGTAGTCGGCATTTTTGTAAAGAGCGGCGACTTCGGCTTTGTTGTTCCTGACGATAAGCGGATTGGGCAGGATATATATATCGCCAGAAAGAACTTTGGCGGCGCAAAACCAAATCAAAAAGTTGTTGTCGAGATTACAGCATGGCCAGAGGAACGTAAGAGCGCCGAAGGAAAAATTGTCGAAGTGTTGGGTAATCTTGGTGATGTAGGACTGGAAATTCTATCAATAATTAAACAAAATGATTTGCCACTAGAATTTCCCGAAGAAGTCATAAACGCATCCAAGCGTGTGCCAAAAGCAATTAAGGAGTCTGACTTAAAAGGACGACGAGACGTTCGTTCTTTGCCGCTAGTTACCATTGACGGCGAAGATGCCAAAGATTTGGATGACGCGGTGTATGTAAAACGTCAGGGTGAGGATTTTGTCCTTGGGGTCTATATTGCCGATGTCAGTCACTATGTCAAGGAGAATGCGGTTCTGGATAAAGAGGCACGGGAGCGCGGTACCAGCGTCTATTTGGTAGACCGTGTAATTCCGATGCTGCCTGAACGTCTTTCCAATGGCATTTGCAGCCTTAATGCAGGCGAGGATAGACTTGCTATGTCCTGTGAGATGTTAATTGATCGCAAGGGCAGGGTTAAGGCCTATGAAGTATTCCCGAGCGTGATTCGTGTCCTGCATAGATTGAATTACCGCCAAGTACGTGAGATACTTGTCAACGAAGATCAGGAATTAATTGAGAAATATAATGATGTTGTTCCGATGCTGCGTGAAATGGAGGAACTTTGCAAGCTTCTACGCAATAAGAGAATGATTCGTGGAGCAATTGATTTTGACATACCTGAGCAGAAGGTTCTTTTGGACGAACAAGGACGACCAATCGAGATTGTTCAGCGTATACGCAGTATTTCTGAGTCAATCATTGAGGAATTCATGTTGGCAGCGAACGAAACAGTTGCCCGCCATATGAGCAATCAGGAGTGGCCATTTGTTTACCGTGTGCATGACTTGCCAAGCGAAGACCGGATGACAGATTTGGCTAAGCTGTTGAACAATTTTAATGTGAAGCTCGTCGTATCGGACGAAACAAAACCTCTCGAAGTGCAAAAAGCATTGAAACAGATGGAAGGGCGTCCGGAGGAAAGGCTTGTGTCGACGGTTGCACTGCGTTCCCTGAAACAAGCTGTTTATCAAGCAGACAATATTGGTCATTTTGGCTTGGCTGCGGAATACTATACTCATTTCACCTCGCCTATAAGGAGGTATCCAGATTTAATAGTACACCGCTTGCTGCGGGCTTGGACACATAATCCGGTACTGTCTGCTAAACAAAGAGACAAGTTGGAACTTGAACTAGACGATATTGCCATGCATTCTTCCATACGTGAGCGGGCAGCTGCGGAAGCAGAACGCGCCACAGTAGATTTGAAGATGGCAGAATATATGATGGCCCACATTGGGGAAGAATTCGAAGGAACTATCTCAGGGGTAACGGCTTTTGGCATGTTTGTGGAGTTGGCAAACGGCGTTGAAGGACTTGTTCATATTTCGAGCCTTACTGACGATTATTATGAATTCCAGGAACAACAATATTCTCTGATTGGTGAACATACCCGCAAGGTTTATCGTCTGGGTGACAAAGTGAAAATTGAGGTTCTTCAGGTTAATATTTCAGATAGAAACATCGATTTCATTATGGCAGGTGTAAGTGAGGCCATGCGGGAACACCTCAGGGCACAACTTATGGGTCGCAGAGAAAGCGCAGGGCAGCAAAAAACATCATCCAAAGGCGGTAGTGGCTTCTTTGCTGGCAAAAAGCGCACAGGCAAGGGGAAAGAAACGACTAAAAGAGGCAAACCTGCAAAAGCCGGTGCAACTGGGAAATTTGGTAAAGATAAAGCCAGAAAGAAGAAATAAAGTTTGCCTGAGTTTAACTAAAATATTTAAGACAATAAGGTGGTGCGGAAGTTGGCACAACAAGGTATTAAAATTGCAGCAGAAAATAGGAAAGCGCGCCACGACTATACAATTTATGAAACCTTTGAAGCAGGAATTGAGTTGGTTGGAACTGAGGTAAAGTCATTGCGGGCTGGTAAAGCAAATCTCAAGGATGCTTACGCGCAAATTACCAAATCGGCCGAGGTTTATGTTTACAACCTGCATATAAGTCCCTACGATTTTGGCAATCAATTCAATCATGACCCCTTAAGACCAAGGCGGTTGCTGCTGCATAGGTCGGAGATAAGAAGGCTTATCGGCAAAACCAAAGAAAAGGGATATACTTTGGTGCCTTTGAAACTTTATTTTACGCATGGCCTGGTTAAGATGGAATTAGCCCTAGCCATAGGTAAGAAATTGTATGACAAGAGACAGGCAATGGCAGAAAAAGATGCCAAGCGTGAAATGGACAGATCGCTCAAAGAGCGAAACAGATAAACAGGGGGGCCTCTATGAAGTATGAATTCGGCGATGAGCGCGCCAAAAGAAAAAGACGAAATAAAATAGTTGCAGCACTTTTAGCAGTTGCGTTAGTAATTCTGACAGGTTTAGGCTATATGTATTTTAAGACAAAGGCTTCGGTTAGAGATGCCGAACAAGCTGGAGTTACAAAAGTTGAGGAAACAGTTGAAACTAAACCTGTTGATAAAAAGCCTGAAATGGTACAAACCTCACCAGAACCTAAGGCTGAGGAAGAAAAAAAGCCTGTGCCTGAATATAAAATAGTTATCGATAAAAGTGAATATAGCCTTGCCTTAATAAAAAATGGAAAAGTAGAAAAAGTATATGATGTGGCCATCGGCAAAAATCCTGGTCAAAAAGAGAAGGTAGGAGATATGAAGACGCCTACGGGTGAGTTCGTAGTTGATGAAATTTTAGACGCATCCTATTGGAAACATGATTTTAAAGATGGCAAAGGTGAAATCGAAGGTGCCTACGGTCCTTGGTTTATTTCTTTGATAACAGGCTGGGAAGGTATTGGTATTCATGGAACGCATGATTCAGCTTCTATCAAAACAATGGTTTCAGAGGGCTGTATACGGATGAATAATGCCGACGTAGAAGAGCTCAAGTCTAAAACACAAGTCGGAACAAAAGTGATAATCCAAGAGTGATAAAATAATATAATAACCGTTAAAGCGAGGCTACAGGCCAAAGGTCAAAAAGTTCACAAATAGTTTGTTGTTTTTTAATGATGCATATGATAAACTAATAACAGTAACAAATGTTACTCTTACAACCGGGGATGTACTGGTTTCGACGGGGGTAGGTGTGGCATGATAAGCGAGCCGGGGTCCCATCAGCCCGAGATACGGTGGAACTTAAATTAAACGCAAAAACTGATTACGCTTTAGCAGCTTAATGCTAACGCTCTACCTCTCCTCCTCCCATGGGCGTGGATAGAGCGACGATTAGTGGGATACCCGAAGGTCAATTCTCGGAGACTTGCTGGGGAAACTTATCGAGATAGCGACTGAGTAGCCTGTCGCTGGGCGACGAAGGAGCGAAATACCAAAATAGCGACTGCGCTCGGAGAAAGTCATGTTTCATTGCTTTCGGACAGGGGTTCGACTCCCCTCATCTCCACCAGCAATAATCAAACAGTTGGTGGCGATAAAACTGTTTTTAAAAATAAAAGGTAGTTTTGGTTTACTGATTTTAACAAGACAATATAAAAAGCTATGATTCTTTTGCCGATAGGCGTTGGAATCATAGCTTTTTGTTTTTGGAATTTAAAAATTAGAGAAATAAAAAATAAGAGGATAGTTACCTCTCCTCTTATCTCGAATATTTAATTTTTAGTGTTTACCGCCGCCGTTACCGCCGCCGTTGCCTCCACCATTGCCTTTGCCGTTATTTCCATTGTTCTTTCCGTTATTGGAATGAGAAGTGGTTCCTTCCTGGCTGGCAGTTGCTTCAGCTTTCGATGCTTTGTTCAATGCATTCTGCTTAGCTTTATCGCTTTTTGTAACATCGGACACTTTAAAGCCGAGAGAAGCGGCAATTTCGCCCCAACCCATGGTTTCTTTCATGCCTAGTACATCGCTTACTGTCATAGTACCTGACAAAGAGGCGAAACCATATGCTTTAGAGATTTCTCCGTACCCGACATCTGTGGCATGCAAGTCAGCTATCTCTTGCGCCGTAACAGTGATGCTATAAGCACCAGCAATCGCGTCAGCAAGTTTTTGGTCTATGGCTCTTGGTGTAATTGTAGTTTGTTCTGCAGTTGTTGTGGTATCAGTTGCTGCCGTCGTTGTGGGGGTCTGAGAAACTGCAACATTTGTTTGGGTAGTAGTGTCCATGGTTTCAGCAAATGCAGAAGTAGAACCAATGAGCATTACTGCAGGAACTAATAGCGCAACGAATATTCTTTTGTTTTTCAATGAAAACCCTCCTCTCTAATTGATGCAAGGAAATTATACTATTAATATTTATAGTAAGCAATGATACAAGGCCAAGAATACAAAAAACATGTGAAGAAGAGTTGATACATAAAAGTTTATTGCACTAAAACTGTATTAATAATTGGATTCAGTGCTCCAATCATAAATTGTTTGTGAGAATTTGAACATAGGTTGACATCTGCTCCTTTCTGATTAACAATAATACTAAAAGAAGCTAGTGATTTCACAATAATTTGCTGCAAAAATAGGGTTTCGGGGAGGAAATGCTGTTGAAAACAGAGAAGAAGAAACCTTTGTTTCAAATTCGTTTAGCAAGAAAACAGGCACTGAAAATAACTATTATATACCTTCTTGTTGGCACGCTATGGATAATTTTCTCGGATATGCTTACGGAACAACTTATCCCGGAACGTTACAATATTGTAATTGTTAGCATAGTAAAAGGGGTTTTATACGTCCTTTCAACCGCTGTGCTTTTGTATGGGCTTATATATTCAGCGCTGAAGAAGCTTACTGATTCTGAGGAAAAGCTTAATAAAAGCGAAACATTGCTTCGCACCGTTTTTAATCAGGCGCCCATTGGTATTGCTATATCTCAAACAGATACGAAAACAATGAATGTGGAGGATAATATCCTTCATAGCATTAATCCTATGTTCGAGAGGATAACCGGCAGAACCAAAGACGAACTGAGAAAAATAAGCTGGGGTATAATAACACATCCTGAGGATTTCAAGAAAGAAATTGCTTTAGCAGAACAGCTGGATAGAGGTGAAATTACTAGTTACAGCATAGAAAAAAGGTATCTGAGGCCTGATGGTTCCGTTAGTTGGGCAAGTAAAACAGCTGTACCATTGAATGTAGAAAATGATGCTAAAAAGTATAGTTTATTTTTAATTCAGGATATCAATGAAAGCAAAGCCGTTGCAGGGGCATTGGCTGAGAGTGAAAGAAGTAAAAGTGTTTTGCTTGCTAATTTACAGGGAATGGCTTATCGTTGCAAATTCGATAATCTTCTAACTACACAATTTGTTTCCGAAGGTTGCTTTGGACTTAATGGCTACTCAAAAGAACATTTTTTGCAAAATAATGGTATTTCGTATGCGCAAATAATAGGTTCCGAATATATGGCTGATATTAGGCGAAAGCTGGAGGTAATGGTACTAAAAAGGTTACCCTATAAATTTGAATATGAAATTATAACGGCTAATAATCAACGTAAATGGGTCTTAGATATTGGACGCGGTGTTTACGACGAAATGGGAAATGTAGACGCTATTGAGGGCATTGTTATAGACATAACGGAACGCAAGCAACATGAAATTAGATTGAAGTTCCTTAGCGAGCGCGATGTTTTAACAGGTCTTTATAACCGCAGGTTTTTTGAAGAATTTTTAGCGCAGGAAGCGCTTTCAACTGATAAGACGAAACGGGCCGTAGTTCTTTTGGATTTAAAGAAAATGAATTCGTTTAATATGGTTTATGGTTATGGTTATAGTGAGGATTTAATCAAAGAGATAACAATGCAGCTTTCTTCGCTTTGTAATGATGATCGTCATATTTTTCAGATATCCTTCGAGCGAATTGCTTTTTATATTAAGAACTATGACGAGCAAAGCAAATTGAGTGTTTTTTGTGAAGATATATTATGTTTGCTGGACAAAATGCAGATCAAGCAGTCCCTTGAATGTAATATTGGTGTTTTAGAAATTGATAAGTGCCATTGTTCTGCCAGTGATATCCTGAAAAACGTATCAATTGCTGCTGCAAAATCAGCGGAAAACCCCGATTTTGCTTATTCATACTTTGAAGAAAATTTGGAAACAAAGCTGGCGCGAGAGGCTCTTATCAAAGAAGAGCTTATTGCTGTTGCTCGCGGTGATGATAGCGAAAGCATCTTTTTGCTATATCAACCGATTTTTGAAGCAAAATCAGGTGGAATTCATGCCTTTGAAGCGCTGGCAAGGTTTGAAAGCAAGAACTTTGGGGTTGTTTCACCCTTAGAATTCATCAGTCTTGCCGAAGAAACACAGATGATTATTCCCATTGGCAGGAAAATCTTGCATAAGGCCTGTCATTTTCTCAAAGAATTGAAAACGCTTGGTTATAGTGAAGTGGTTGTTTCGGTTAATGTTTCTGCTATCCAAATGCTAAGAAGTGATTTTGTAAGCGATGTTAAAAAGATAATTGAAGAGACAGCTATTAATCCAAAACTGCTAGCCTTAGAGGTTACAGAATCAATATTTCTTGCGAGCTATGACAGTATTAATAAAGATATTGGTAAACTGCGAGAGATGGGGATAAAGTTTTCTATTGACGATTTCGGTGTTGGCTACTCTTCCCTTGCCAGGGAAAGAGAATTGCAGGTAGACGGTATAAAGCTCGACAAATATTTTGCAGATGATTTGCTTGTCCATAACCAGGAAGAAGCTATTGCAGGAGATATTATTTCAATGATGCATAAGCTAGGTCATACAGTTGTTGCAGAAGGAGTTGAGGAGGAAAGCCAAAAAGAATACCTTGTTGCGCATAATTGTGACTATCTGCAGGGTTATCTCTTCAGTAAACCAGTAAGTCCGGAAATTGCATTGGAACTGCTTAAAGTGGCTAATAGGTTATGAAAAAAATCATTGTTATTATATCTTGATAAACATTTCTGAATTTGCTATAATATCAAAGTCGATTAGGCTCTAAAAGGGAGTAACTGTGAAAACTATTGTCAACATACATGTTGCAATTTGCAGCTGGCAGTAGTATCGAATGCAAGGCATTTGATTAGTGAGACTTTTAGTGTGGTGTAAGATACATTGCGCTGAGAGTCTTTTTTGTTGCAAAAAAAAGGAGGAAAGAGTTTGGAGTTTTTATCAATGGATATTCTAATGGCTATCGGTTCTATTATTTTGTTGGATATTGTTTTGGGTGGCGACAACGCCGTCGTTATTGCTATGGCATCGCGTGACTTGCCGCTTAGCATCCGCAAAAAGGCAATTTATGTTGGAACTGCTGGCGCGCTAATCATTCGCCTGCTTATGACTTTTCTTGCGGTATGGCTGTTGACCGTACCATTTCTACAAGCAATAGGAGGTTTGGCACTTATTCCGATTGCCTATAAACTGCTAAAGCCAGCTGACGAAGAAAAAGAAATTTCTTCTTGCGAAAATTTTTGGACTGCCATTAAAACGATTGTTGTTGCTGACGTAGCCATGGGCGTTGATAATGTTCTAGCTGTTGCAGGCGTAGCCAACGGTCATTTTGGTTTAGTTGTTATCGGGTTGCTTATCAGCGTTCCGATTATAGTTTGGGGCAGTCAACTTATTGGCGCTTTAATGGAGAAATATCCGGTGCTTATTTTTGCCGGTTCTGGCATTTTGGCTTGGACTGCCGGCAGTATGATTATTCATGATAAACGCGTAGGCGGGTATATTTCTAACCTGACAGGCGGGCTTGAAAGTATAGTGCCGGCTTTAGTTACCATGACTATTCTGGGTTTGGGTTATCGTGCGCAGAAAGCCAACGAAATTTCTGCAGAAGCGGAATTCTTCGAATAATTGCATTGCGAGAGCTTATACCATAGTGTATAGGCTCTTTTTTATTGCTAAATGAACATAAAAAGGGACAAATTCAATGTACTTGCCTTGATAATAAAGGAATGGAGGCGGGTCTGTTGAATTAATAAGAGTATTATTATTGAATTTTAGGGGGCTAATAAATGGAAAACTTCGTAATGCTTAGCGTTTTTTTAAACGTAGTTACGTTAATTGTTGCGATTATTCTCTACCGCAAAACCAGCATCGGCTGCCAGAATGAGCAGCTTTTGGGGTTAAAAATTCAATTAGAACAAATGAGGGCGGACAGCAACCGACAACAGGAAGCCCTGAGGTACGAATTGAGCCGTAATATCCAGGACACTATGACTAACTTTAGCAGCATGATTTTGACAAACTTAAGAGGCACTAATGAAACCCAAAACAGCATCATCAAAGAAATGGACAAGAATATGCAGGAAAAGTTGAGTTTGAGTCAGCGTACATTGTCAGAATCGTTAGCGCAGGTGGAACAACGCCTGCAAACTTATTCCGCGGAATCGACGTCTAAGTTAGAGGCTATACGCGGCAGCGTTGAGAAAAAACTAGCCGATATTCAAACAGACAACAACAAGAAGCTTGATGAAATGCGGCAGTTGGTGGATGAAAAGCTGCAAAAGACATTGAATGAAAGAATGACGGAATCTTTCAAGCTGGTCAACGATAGACTGGAACAGGTATATAAGGGACTTGGCGAAATGCAGACTCTGGCGCAAGGCGTGGGTGACCTGAAAAAGGTTATGTCCAACGTAAAGACCAGAGGTATTTTAGGCGAAATTCAGTTGGGCGCCATCTTGGAAGAAATACTGTCTGCTGAGCAATATGTTACCAATATTGAAACCAAGAAAGGCAGCGGCAAGGTAGTCGAGTACGCAATCAAGCTTCCCTCAGAAGATGGTTCAATTGTTTATTTGCCGATTGATGCCAAGTTTCCCGGCGAAACTTATGGCAACTTGCGAGATGCGTATGAAAGAGGTAATCAAGATGAAATTCAAAATTGCGTAAAACTGTTAATTAACACAATCAAACTGGAAGCAAAGGATATCCGTGATAAATATATAGATGCTCCTAATACAACCGATTTTGCTATAATGTTCCTGCCATTCGAGGGACTTTACGCAGAAGTTGTCAATAGAGGTATGATTGAAGTTTTGCAACGCGATTATCATGTGAATCTGGCGGGGCCGAGCACAATGGCGGCCCTTCTGAACAGCTTGCAGATGGGCTTCAAGACATTTGCCATTCAACAACGCAGCGGTGAGGTCTGGAAGGTTCTTGGCGCGGTGAAAACAGAGTTTGAAAAGTTTGCGGATTCCTTGCGTGCTACGCAAAGCAGATTGACACAGGCAAATGAAGAATTAGATAAATTAGTGGGCACCAGAACCCGCAGAATGCAGCTGAAACTAAGGGGTCTTACACAGGTTTCTTCTGCGGATGCAGAAAAAATCTTGCAGTTGGACCAGGTTGACGTAAACCATAATAGTTAAAAAATGGCCGCCACTGGATTATACCAATGGCGGCTATACTTATCATCAAGTGCTTAACTATATCGTGAAGCCTTCTTTATAATAGTTGGTAAGCTCTATCTGTCTGACCTCGTTCATGTATTCATTTTGGTAGCCTTCTTGCTCCAATCTGTAAGAAATCAAGCCAGTAGTTGAATAATATTCAGATTTTACTGCCTTAAGAAACATTGCTGCGAAAAGCGTGTGTACGAGAAAGTCATAGAATGGTCGACATAAATCCAGTCCTTTGACCTTTCTATCTCTGTCATCATTGCTGTTCAATTCGAAAAGCTGCATATCTTGTTCGCCAGGGGTTCCATTTTCTGAGTACTCCAGATAGTCGGTTTGAGTTTCCAGCGCACTTTTAATCAGCTCATCTTTGTTCATAAAAATGCTAACCTTGCCGATGAGAAAAAGGTTTGGTTCGAAAAAACATCTTTTCTGAAGCCTGGGCACTCCTTGAAAACGGAGAGAAGTAATTTCGTTGCCAGGACCAAGAATAGCTCCTTCTTCATCAGCATCAAGAAGCTGATCTTCAAAACAGGAGCTCATTCTAACGATTTGTTCGGCACAAGAAAAGTCGTTGAATACTTCAGCCTCAGGATGAGGATAGTATTTTAGAAGAAAGGTTGTTTTTTCCATGTCAGCGTGTTTTTGCCATTGCTCCAAAACGAGCTCATATGCTCCATCGATGCAGGGCAGCCAAAAATACCAGCCCAGATCTTCTTCGTCAATAGGGCTGACATGTTCCAGCTCGTCTTTCAGAGCCCCGCCAAGAACCATAGTGATTGCCTGATTCAGAAGTTTGTCGGCGTACGTCATGTCAAACACTCCCTTTCTTTCAATAATTATCCTCAACAACAACAACATTACAACTTTCTGTGTTTTAACTAAATTATAGATACGGGTGCCAATTTATGTCAAGCAGATGAATACATTTATTTGTATTAAAAATATTACAGTAAATGATTAAGGATAGTGAATAAGGCAGTCGATCATTTTCATGTCACATAAATATCACTTGACTGGGAGTTACTGGAATATGCTATGCTTGAATAGCAAAAACAGTTCAAATATATATTTTATAACGGAGTACAACCAATGAAAAAACGTTCATTGATAGCATTAGCAATAATATTCTTTATAATTTCCGGCTGCGCCTTTTTCCATAGGCAAGAATTACCTGTAGCCGAAATTTCCTTACAACCGCATGCGTCTTCGCTAACGCTGACGCTAACAAAGCAGCTCAAGACAGCACGGTCACAATTACCTATTTCTGTTGGTGATGCGGATGTTCAATTTGTTATGCACAATATTTCAAAGGATAACAAGACAAACAGAACTATTTCCTGGCATTCCAGCCTGCCACAACCTTACGCTTTTCTGGAATATCGCGAACATTTACAGCAGGAGTTTATTACGCTGACTGCGAATAATTATGAATTCATGACTGACCAGGGAAGAAAATATCAGCACGTGGTTAAGCTCAGTGGTCTAAAGCCGGATACCTCTTACGAATATCGTATAGGCGATGGTGATTATCGCACCACTTGGGAGGTATTCCATACGGACAGCGGAATAAGGACTAAAACGCTTATTTTCCCTGACTCGCAAGGTGCTGATTACAAGATGTGGGAGAAAACCGCTCAGACAGCCTGGAAGAAAAACCCTGACGCGCAATTCTTCATTAACATGGGTGATCTTGTCGATAATGGTCAGCAGTTCTGGCAATGGGCCAGATGGCTTGACGGAGTCAGCGGCATGATTGACAAAATATCGTTGGCGCCAATCAGCGGCAATCACGAAGACTATACATTAGATTGGAAAATGACAGAGCCCCATACTTATCTAAACTTATTTACTTTACCCGAAAACGGCGTAGATGGTTTTGCTGAATATTTTTATTCATACGACTATGGGGATGTCCATTTTGCTGTCCTTGATACACAGAAGGACGAGCTGAAGGAGTTCAAGCCTGATTTGTTCGCCAGGCAGCTGGCTTGGGCAGAAAAAGATTTGGCCGCTACGGATAAGAAATGGAAAGTGGTTTTAATGCATAAGCATATCTTTAGCTTCAGGGTTAATGGCGCATTCAATGATATTGCTGAAACATTTATGCCCCTCTTCGATAAATATAATGTCGATGTTGTTTTTACCGGACACATACATTCTTATCGGCGCACTGTGGCATTTTATAACGGTGAGCCGGCTGAGAAAGGAACGATTTACATATCTACCGGTGCTGCCGGTGAGAGACTTAGGGTAAACGGACCACCTCAGATATCTGTCGAAGCAGCAATCAATCCGCACCCATCTCTGCCCAACTATCTTGTTTTAGAAACTAATGGGGACATCATGCAGATTCAAGCTTTTTCTCAAAAGGGCGATCAGTTTGACTCTGTTCGGCTTAAAAAATAGCTGGCAAATTCCTGTTGACAAGTTAAGCGAAATTATTGTAGTATAGGATGGTCAAAAGGGAGTAGTTAAATATACAAAGTCAACATGCTGGCGAGAGATTGCCTGGCTTTGTAGCCAATTATGGTAATGAGACTTTTGGCGCGACCTGCTCGAAGTGGGTCGTGCCGAAGGTCTTTTTGTTTTAGATTTAAAAAAGAAGATTGAAAGGATGAGAGGTATGCAGTTGGATTTTGTTACTTTTTTGTTTTCGGCAGGTGCCGTTGTTTTGGCGGAGATGGGGGACAAGACGCAGCTGTTGGCGATGGCATTTGCTACAAAATACAAAGCTTCCAAAGTCATGATAGGTGTTTTTTTGGCGACAATTTTTAATCATGCGCTCGCTGTTGCTGTAGGCAATTATATAACTCGCTTTGAATCAGCCGAAATCTGGATACAGGCAGTTGCTTCCTTATCATTTATTTTCTTCGGGTTGTGGACCATACGGGGAGACAAGCTGGAAGGTGAAGAAAACAGAATTTCCAAATATGGAGCAATAGCAACGGTAGGAATTGCTTTTTTCATTGCGGAAATGGGCGATAAAACCCAACTTGCTACAATTGCTTTGGCTGCCAAGTTTCCAGAAAGCCCGTTGTGGCTCCTCATTGGTACAACAACAGGTATGCTTATTGCAGATGGTGTGGGAATTATTGCCGGTATCGTTATGTGTAAGCAAATACCTGAAAGAACAATCAAACTTATATCTGCGGCTGCCTTTATTTTCTTCGGTTTCATAGGCAGTTATCAGGTTGCTGCTGAAAAAATGAATTGGGATGCCGGTATGATTGCATTGGGTTTATCATTCCTTGCGGCATTAACAGGTGCGTCCTCTTATTATTTAATAAAAGCTAATGATACTGCTGAGGCACAATTATGTAATGAAGAATGATCACGCATATATTTGATACCCCCGCTAATAGCGGTGTATTTCATTGACTGATATTTGGAAAATGGCATTATACCTACAAAAATGGGTCCATAAAGTGTACTGAAAAATCAAACAAATATGGTCCATGCAATTAAAAATCGCATTAGCTTATGGTATAATGGCACTAACATCAAATTTTTCGGGGAGGTTGTTATTATGAACTACATCGAATACAGGGACGCAGTAATGGGTTCCAAAAGCGATGAATGGATTGCTCAGAGAAGAATTGGAACGTGGGTGTTCAAGAACGATCTCATGATAAGCATCGCAACGGAAAGAAAAAGTCTGATGGAATTGGATAAGAATGACTTTTTGGCTCCATACAGAGAAGAATGGGCAACTAAGTTTGCTGATCCAAGAGCATACATGCAGAGATATTTACTAAGATACGGCATAAATGTTGTTGACATTATCACTATGGTTGCACTTGACGGTGGTCGTGCGGTAGTTCCGTTGCCGAAGATGGGAACAATGTTTATTACTCCGTGGCAGGACAAGGTTGGACAGATTATCAGCTACAGTCAAAGAGAATATAAGGAATATAGAGATAAGGCTGGTATTACAGTCAGGTAATATCATTTTCATCAGAGAAGACAAAGGGGTGCATTTCATGGATAGGGGTATGTTCTCATCTGGCTTAGCAGTGTTTTTTGCCACTCTTGGTTCAGCTGTCGGGTTGGGAAATATTTGGAAATTTCCGTATCTTACAGGACAATACGGCGGTGGAGCTTTTTTATTGGTGTATCTGCTCTGCATTATTTTTGTAGGTCTGCCTGTAATGCTTAGCGAATTCTACCTGGGCAGAAAAACCCGGATGGGTGCAGTAGGCGCTTTTAAAAAGATCGCGCCGGGTACGCCCTGGAAACATATTGGCACGATGGGGGTAGCCTCGTCTTATTTAATCATGTTTTTCTACAGTTGCGTAGCCGGTTGGGTGTACTATTATCTTTTCAAAGCAATCAGGGGAGATTTTGCGACAGTTACGATGGAAACTGCCAAGGCACAATTCGGGTCTGTTGTAGTCGGCCCTGTTGCCCCAATATTTTGGCAGTTTATAGTAATGACTGTTGTTTCCGCTATACTAATTATGGGTGTTAGAAAAGGTATAGAACGAGTTACTAAAACACTTATGCCGTTGTTGTTCGTTCTCATAATTATTTGCGATATTCGAGCACTTTCTTTACCAGGCGCATTCGAAGGTGTCAGATTTCTTTTCGAAGTTGATTTTAACAAACTGACCGGGGGAGCAGTCCTGACTGCTTTAGGCCTGGCCTTCTTCAAATTATCTTTGGGGATGGGCACGATGGTAACTTACGCCAGTTACTTCACCAAAAGCAACAATCTTCTTGGAACGGGCTTGAAGGTCGCCTTGTCAGACACTTTGGTTTCCTTGCTTGCTGGCCTGGCTATTTTCCCGACAGTTTTTTCATTTGGATTAGAACCTGGCGCCGGTCCCGGCCTCTTGTTTATGACGATTCCTTTGGTGTTTTCACAAATGCCTTTTGGCAATCTATTGTTAATTGCTTTTTTCTTCTTGACTTCCATTGCCGCTACAACGGCTATGCTTTCGCTTGTGGAAGTGCCAGTAGCCTATATGTCTGAGGAAAAAGGAGTTTCCAGAACTGCGGCAGTTTTAATTAATGGCTCGTTGATTTTTATAGTCGGTATTCTGGCAACTTTATCTGCTGACAAGTCGTCTTTGCTCGGCAGTGTAACATTTATGGGCAGAGGCTTCTTTGACTGGTTCGATTATCTTTCTTCGAATATCCTGATGCCTCTCGGCGGGCTATTGATTGTTTTGTTTATGAGCCACATAGTTGACAAAAGAAGCATTCGTCAGGAATTGACCAATAACGGTGCACTTCATTTAGCAGGATTTTTCTCTTTCTTTTTTATTGTTATCCGTTATGTGACTCCGGCGCTGCTACTCATAATATTTTTAAATGCCGTCGGCATAATATAAATTTCATCTTGTATTAACTGACAAATTGCCTAACTATGAAGCACCCAATTTATAAAAAATTGGGTGCTTTTTTTCAGAAACAAATAAGCAACGCAAATGTAGATTAAGAGAACGAAGCCTATAAGAATGATGGGAATTGTTGCATTTTGCTTAGGATTGCAGTATAATCCCACTAATTACTTTTAACTTTTATTATAAATACTAAAGGTGGGTTAACAATGTTGTTAAAGAGACTAGAAGCGCTTCCTGTTGGGAGCTTCCATTACCGACTTTTGATTATAACGGGCTTTGGCTGGATGTTTGATGCTATGGACACAGGGCTTATTTCTTTTGTTCTGCCGGTTCTGGCAAAGGAGTGGAATCTTTCCACCAGCCAGATGGGCATGATTGGTAGTGTCGGTTTGATTGGCATGGCTTTTGGAGCAGTTATTGCCGGCAGCATTGCAGACAGAATCGGCCGTAAAGCAGTTTTTTCGCTGACGCTCCTGCTGTACAGCATAGCTACCGGCCTTTGCGCATTATCCTGGAATTTTGAATCATTGTTGGTTTTTCGCTTCTTTGTAGGCTTTGGACTGGGCGGCGAGCTGCCTGTCGCAGCAACACTTGTTTCTGAGTACGCGCCGACAAAAGTGCGGGGGAGATTTATCGTGCTTCTGGAAAGCTTTTGGGGTGTGGGCTGGATCGTTGCGGCTTGTATTGCCTATTGGTTTATTCCTCTTTATGGTTGGCACTGGGCCTTTATTATCGGTGCAATGCCGGCACTGTATGTTTTTGTTATTCGCATTGGCATGCCTGAATCTGTTCGTTACCTTTTGTCCAAAGGCAGGACGGAAGAAGCTGAGGCCATTGTTGCAAAACTGGAAGAGCGCGCCGGAATAAAAGCGGCACACCATGAAATAGACGATAAAACAAAAGTCCTAGAGGCGGTTAAGCCCAGTTTGGCTGCCATTTGGTCAGGACGGTTCGCAAGAAGGACAGCAATGCTATGGATTGCTTGGTTTGGAATAGTCTTTACTTATTACGGCATCTTTACCTGGTTACCATCTCTGGTATATAATCAGGGCTTTACCTTCATTAAAACTTTTGAATATGTATTTATTATGACTTTGGCTCAATTACCAGGATATTTTACTGCTGCGTGGCTGGTGGAAATAATAGGCAGGAAATATACGTTGTCCTTATTTCTTCTGATGACAGGAGTTGCAAGTTGTTTTTTTGGGCAATCGACTACAGTAAACGCTATCGTTACGTGGGGATGCGTAATGTCTTTCTTTAACTTAGGGGCCTGGGGTGTTATTTATACCTATACCCCGGAATTATATCCTACATCGATCCGCGCGTTCGGGAGCGGTTGGGCTGCTGGTATCGGCAGAATGGGAGGCATGCTTGCACCCGCAATGGTTGGTATCATCTTGGAGAGAGGCATGAAAATGGAAGCCGTCTTCTATATGTTCACGGTTGTACTGGTTTTTGTTTCGTTTATGATAATTCTTCTTGGCATTGAAACAAAACAAAAGAATCTTGAAAACATCTAAAATACAAGAAAAGAGCAGCGAGAAAAACATCTAGTTTTTCTCGCTGCTCTTTTCTTGTAACTCTTGGCAGAAGAAAAAAATGTTATTAGGCATTAATTATATCCGATTAAGGGGACAACTTAAGCCATTTCTGTGAAAAGCAGTTTTATATGCTTGTAATGAAATGGTAAAAGATATAGAATTTATTTTAAAGGTTGTGGTTCGCGTTTTGAGAAATTAGAACACATTTATCTTTTTCTCAAGGAGTGAGAATTGTAAATGGGAAAATTTTTCAGTAAGAATATCGCTTTTATTTCAGGGATTATAGGCGCCTTGATAGCAGCTATAGTTTGCTTGCTCCATAATTACAGCTATGCCCATTTGCCTGAAGCTTATGAATATGTGGCCGTTGCCAGTATTATGCTTTTGTCTGTTGTTGGGATTTTTATTGGGAGATCTTTTGAAAAGTTGCAGAAGGCGGCTATGGTGGATGACCTTACGCAACTTTGGAATAAACGCTATTTCAACATAAGGCTGGCTGAGGAGTTAGAACGAAGAAGACGCAAAGGGACGCCGCTTTGTCTTGCTTATGTCGACATAGATGATTTTAAAATAATTAATGATAAGTATGGACATGTCGCAGGCGATTCAGTGTTAATAAACATGGCAGATATTTTTAAGCGTAACACCAGGAATCTCGATATTGTAGCTCGTTGGGGCGGTGACGAGTTTGTTGTAATTTTTCCTGATACGACACCAAGGTACGGGCTAATTATCACTAATCGCTTCAAAAAAGCTGTTTCCGCAAGCAGAGAATGCTGCCAGGCCACAATTAGTGTTGGTTTTGTTGATATTAATGAAGACTGGGATGTTGATGATGTATTGCAGGAAGTTGATGTTTTGCTGCAAAAGGCTAAAAAAAATAAGGATTCTGTTGTTGCCTCTGGATTCTGCTGATGATGCCTCTTAAAGATAAAGGTTTGCATACCGGGAATAGGCCTTTGTGGAAAGGAACTCGGCCAAAAAAAGGAATTCTTTTAAAAATTTTGTGAGTTGTTTGCAAACCATATTTTTATTGTAGATTGCGGCAACTATTATTTATTTTCTATTAAGGCGAGTCTAAAAAAGGCTGATTATGTTGGCATTTGTTATGATTAGTACGGAATTTAAGTAATGATGAACGAACGTATTTTCAAATTATTAATGGGTAGTCATAATTTCGCCATATTTATTTGCTAAAATTCAAACGTAGGATAAATCGATAAAAAGTTAACGATGATAGGTGTTGTTTTAATTGAGAAATATGACAAAAATAATGATGGCACTTACATTGGCAGTTTCATTGCAAGTGGGTCTTGGCAGTACTGAAACCGAAGCTTCAGCTTTGCACCTGGAAGGCTCAAAACAGGTTGTGCTCTTGCATAGCAAGCATCACGACAACGGGAATCATTATGGGGAGTACAAGCATAAACATCATAAGCATGATAAAGACGGTAACGATCTTGTCGAAGGAGTACTAATTGGGATAGCCATTGCAGAAGCAATCAATTAGAACAGGATTATCTAATAATACTAATGTTGCAGTAATTGACAATGTTGGATATTGGGACTAAAATGTACGTGTTTGGGGTTATAGCTCAGTTGGTTAGAGCGCTACATTCACATTGTAGAGGTCCCCGGTTCGAACCCGTGTAACCCCACCAAGTAAATACATTCCTCCCGAGCAATCGGGAGGTTTTTGTATATAGTAAGAAAAAACCTTACCCTTTGTTGCCTTTTACAGGAAATCATGGGTAAGGTCAAATATTTTTATAGAATCAAATTATTTTATTTGCTGAAGGCTTGCAAATGTTTCTTTGAGGCAGCGAGCAACAATTCGAAAGTTGTTTTTAAGTCGTCTGGAAGTTTGGGTTGCTGCAAGAAATACTCATACATGGCAATGTTTTCTGTTTCAGCTTGTACCCCGACATTTAACGCTTCGGGGAATGTTTTTACCTTAATTACATGTACCTGGCTTTTGTCTGTAGGGATGTCCCAGCCGCGGTCTGTGAACAATGGCTGCAAATATGCTATGTGTCTTTCTTCGGAGAGAACAATATTTGAAAAAGGACGAACCTTGCCAAATGTATCAAGTATTGTTGTATACTGGCTTTTAGCCAAGTATTCATCCTCGATGGCAAAATTCAACATTTCTTGTATTGTGGGTTGTGGAGTATTTAGTGCGCCTTTTGCACCATAACCGGCATCGGCGGCCCAAGCCGTGCTCATCAGCATAAAAATTCCAAGCATGACTACAATAAATATTTTACGCAAAATTTTCAGTCCTCCTTTTGCATTTGGCTGTTACTGATTTTGATTTGCGGCAAAAACTAATCATCTATTGACATATTGAAGTTTCATTTACAAAACAAAATGAAACCCAATACATTAGCATCTTTTAAAATATGCTTTATCAATTTAGTGCATTTTTTGTTTTGCAAAAAGTACAGGCCGCAAAATCTCTAACAGCCACCTAAGGACAATCCCGAATAGAATTCCGTATATAATTCGCATTTTCATCCCTCCTTCTCTGATTATCCTTCAACCTAATTTTAATCCTAAAAAGATAGAATAGCAAGAATTTTCAGTTACTTTATCATATTTTGGGTGTAGAAATTAATATTGAGTGCTTAGAGTTTGTTGACAGTGGGGGTATATTGGCCTAAACAAAAACCGCCCCCAGGCCTCGAGAGGCTGGGGGCGGTTTAAAATGTCATTATACTGTTTTACTCGCCAATTTTATTATTGATGTCTTTAAGCAATGCATCAACATCAAGGCCGTGAGCGCCAGCGCCCTGACCAATTGTTTCGTAATGTGCAGCCATACAACCGATACAGCCAAGACCATAGTTTTGGAAAACCTCTATGATTTCTGGGTGTTGTTGCACTGCATCAATAATGCCAGTATCTTTTGTGATTTTAGACATGATAAGCCCTCCCTGGTTTGATTGATTTTTCCACGGCAGCAATTGAAACTCACCGTGAACGTATGCTAAAATAGCATGAGAATTATCAGCAGAACGTCTAGACGTAATTATACCACAAGTATCTGTATGTATTGTGAAAAATTTATGAAAGTAAGGCGATAAGATGTCCAAAGAGTTTTTAGCAAGCTTTAATAGAGTCAAGGAAAGCTTAAGTCAATATCAAAATTTAGAAATAAAAATTTTGCCTGACGACACTAGTACGGCGGAGCTTGCTGCGCAGGCACTAGGTACACAACCGGGGCAAATAGCAAAGACTCTTTGTTTTATGGCCGACGGAGCGCCGGTTTTAGTTGTTGCTTGTGGTGACAAAAAGATTGACTCGAAAAAATTTGGTAAAAGGCTTGGCGCCAAAAAAATGAGAATGGCTGATGCACAGCTTGTGATGGAAGTGACAGGCTTCGTACCAGGCGGAGTTTGTCCATTTGCTTTGCTCCAGCCGGTTCCGGTCTATCTTGATCGCAGCCTTTTTGACTATGATGTGACTTATATAGCTGCAGGAACGCCCCATTCCGCACTCCCCATAAGTGCTGAGCAGTTGGCTGCAATCACAAACGGGATCTGGGTTGAAGTTACTAAATAATATTTTGACAAAAGACGCTATTTGGTTTATAATCTAGTCATGGACCACCCCTAGGGTGGGGGAGTTGGGAGGAATAAAGAATGAGTTTGCTACATATCGATAATAAAGAAATTTTCAAAAATGAGGTCTTGAATTCTGACAAAGTCGCCTTAGTTGACTTTTGGGCTCCTTGGTGCGGACCATGTAGAATAATTGGACCTATAGTTGAGGAATTAGCTGCTGAGTACGCAGGTAAAGCCGTTATTGCCAAAATAAATGTTGACGAGGCCGGCGATCTGGCAAGCGAGTTTGGCGTAATGAGTATTCCGACGTTGATCTACTTCAAAGGTGGAAAAGAAGTAAAGAGGCTGGTCGGATCCAGACCGAAGGTTGATCTTGTAAGGGAATTAGAAGCTTTGAAATAGTAGCCTTGTGCCAAAATGTTATTAGTAACACTCCTGACTGAATTTCATTGTATTTTCAGCCTGGGGTGTTACTTTATTTTTATGGCTTTATTTGCGTTGACAAATGATGTATTATTTAAGAGATATTGATTGCGAGGTATTGATCCAATGAAAAAACACGTTTCATTTGTTGTTCCGGTCTTTAACGAGGAAGGCAATCTTCATGAATTCCATGCAAGATTAACTGAAGTAATGTCTAAGCTTCCTTATGATTACGATATAATTTTTGTTGATGACGGCTCAAGCGATGCATCAGCAGCTATATTATACAAATTGTCACAAACAGATGAGCATGTTCAGGCATATTTATTATCGCGTAACTTTGGCCATCAAATGGCTTTAACTTGTGGTCTTGACCATGCAGAAGGCGATGCTGTAATAACAATGGACGGAGATCTCCAGCATCCTCCGGAATTGGTGCCGGAACTTATTAAGTTATGGGGTTTGGACTTCGAAATTGTGCAAACAATCAGGAAAGATACGGAAGATGCTTCGTTTTTTAAAAAAATGACATCTTCTTATTACTACAAAATAATCAATAAAATGTCCAAAGTAAGTATCACGCCTGGCGGCTCAGATTTTCGCCTGATGGATAGAGTTACTGTAGACGCCCTTAGGCTATACGGCGAACGTGCCCGCTTTATTCGGGGCCTCGTCAACAATCTTGGATTTAGGTTTACTACGGTGGAATTTATTGCACCGCCTCGTTTTGCCGGTCAATCAAAATATAATTTGCGGAAAATGCTTCATTTTGCACTGGATGGAATTACCGCATTCTCTAATATTCCTCTGCGTTGGGCTCTGTATGCCGGACTTTCGTTTGGTTTGGGAAGCATGCTTGTTATAGGACATGTAATGTTTATCAAATTTTTTACTGAGGATGCGGTTCCCGGGTGGACGACAATTGCTGCAAGCGTGTTATTTTTGGGAGGAATTGAGCTTGTTGGCTTAGGCATATTGGGTGAGTACATTGGTCGAATCTTTGAGGAAGTAAAGCAAAGACCGCTGTATTTGATCAAACAGCACTTGAAAAAAAAGTAGACAGGAAGTTTTAAATGTTGTTATAATGACTATGTGATTTTTAAATGGCCGAGTCTTTTTTTTAAGAGCGGAGGAACCGTTTTTGGGGTGAGGCTCCTTGGAGCAGGGCAATCCTCTGTCCTAACCCGTCAGCTAACTTCGTAGGCTATCGAGAGGAAGTGGACGATAAGTGAGAAAACAGTTTTGGCGTTTTGTTTTGACGTTGGTGTTTTGCTTTATCGTAATGCCAACTGCAAGCGTATTTGCAAATTTTCAGTCAGGGGATGAAGGACCCGAAGTTGTGGAGTTGCAAGAGCGTTTGATTCAACTAGGCTATAATATCACAGATGCTGATGGAATTTTTGGTGCGGAAACATTGTCTGCTATCAAACAATATCAGAAGGATATTGGAACCGAAGTAGACGGTGTTGTAGGGGAACAAACATATTATTCTTTATTTAAGAGAGACATGCCGGTTTCTCGTGCAGGCAGAACTTCTACGGCACGCAATATTATTAGTAATGCTTTTAAATATATCGGTGTACCATATGTTTTTGGTGGTACTAGTACCTGGGGTTTCGACTGTTCTGGTTTTACCCAGTATGTTTTCGGGAGTGTAGGAATTAGTTTGCCTCGTACAGCAGACAACCAGTTTTACGGCGGAAACCGAGTTTCGATTAACAATTTGCGGGCAGGCGACTTGGTGTTCTTTGAAACATATGAGCCGGGTCCGTCACATGTAGGTATCTATATCGGTAATGGCGAGTTTATTCATGCGGGAAGCAGCACAGGCGTAGCTGTCGCTGATTTGTCCGACCGTTATTGGGGCGAACGCTATCTAGGGGCTCGCCGCGTAATTTAATTATTAAGAAACAGGCGTCCAACGCCTGTTTTTTTATGCTCAAAATCCCGTGTAGTAACATTTCAAAGTACATAAATACTTTCGCTAATTGGCACTATGCAAAAAAGATAACATTTGTAAATTGTTTGTGAAAGAGAAGTAATTTACTGGACGTTATTGTATAATTAAAGCATCAAATGAATGGTGGTGTCATTTATGGATAAACAACAGACAGTTTTGATTGCAGACGACGAAGCTCAAATAAGAGAGATTTTAAGAATATATTTTGAAAAAGAAGGCTTTAAAGTTGTCGAGGCTGCTGATGGCGCGGCAGCAATTATTCAGGTCCAGGCATCTAAACCTGACATTGTTGTGCTTGACATCATGATGCCGGTATTAGACGGGCTCGAAGTCTGCCGACAGGTTCGTAAAATTTCCGATATTCCTATAATAATGTTGACGGCGAAGGACGAGGATGATGATCGCATTTTGGGACTGGAAATAGGTGCGGATGACTATATTACAAAGCCTTTCAATACAAGAGAGGTGGTTGCCCGCGTCAAAGCGGTCTTGCGCCGCAGTGGTCAGACAGCGGTACGAACAGGTGAGAGACTGACTTATCCGGAATTATTGATTGATTTGAGTGAATATAAAGTAGTCGCTTTTGGAAAAAATGTTACCTTTACGGCAAAGGAGATGGAATTGTTGTGGTGTCTGGCTTCCAATCCCGGCCTTGTTTTTTCGCGCAATCAGCTCTTAGAGACTATTTGGGGTTACACTTATTACGGCGATACAAGAACGGTTGATACACATATAAAAAGAGTGCGCCACAAATTAGACATTCCCAAAGATTCCCCTTGGGATATTACGACTGTTTGGGGGGTAGGTTATAAGTTTGAGGTGAGAAAGTGAAAAAATCACTTAGCACGAAGCTTATGTACAGCTTTATGGCTTTGATTGCCACTATCGTCATAGGCGTTACAATTGGCATGTCTTTTTTAATTACGGACTATTTTTTCGAGGAGAAAGAAAAAGAGCTTTATTTGAAAGGACGCGAGGTGGCAATTACAGTTGACTATTTTATGCGTATTGAGCCTGACAACCTTTTGTTAAATAGATATTTGTCTTCAATGGACAGGTTAGTTGGGGCCCGCATTTGGCTGTTTGATAAAGATTATGAATTGGTTGCCGCTTCCAATTCTGGAACAGCGTTGGGGCGCGATGGCGACGACGAGGCTGATTTTTCAAAACTAAAGCAGGAGATTTATGAGTACGATGAAAAATCAGGTGTTAATGCCGAAAATGGGAAAAAACAACCTGGACCGATGATGCAGAAAATGCGAGCTGTTTTGGCGAATGTTTATGAAGGTAAGCCCGTAAATTCACGTATTTTTCACCCCTATTACAAAGAGCAGGTTCTGCTCGTAGGCGTACCAATCGGCAATCTTGGGGGCAGCCTTGATGGCGCCATGCTAATGGCTGCGCCAATCAGCGGTTTGGATAAGTTTTTAAAGGATATATACATTTATACCGCGATGGTCGGATTGGTAGCGTTGCTTCTAAGTTTGTTCATAGTACGCCGCTTATCAAAAACGATTGTAAAACCGCTTGTTTCTATGCGTGACAGTGCTTCTGCAATTGCTGCAGGAGACTACAGCCGCAAAGTCGAAGTGGATGGTGCAGATGAAATTGCTGAACTTGGCAATTCACTTAATGCCTTGGGAAATGATTTATCTAAGTTTGTGAAAAAAACACAGAAGATGGAGAAGCTCAGACGCGATTTTGTTGCCAATGTTTCCCATGAATTGAGGACACCGATAACAATCATACGGGGCTATAACGAGGCTATTTGTGATGGCACGGTAACCGACGCAAAGGTTGTGCAGAGGTATAGAAACCTGATTAATGAAGAAACAATTCGCCTGGAGCGTCTTATTAAAGAACTTTTGGATATAAGCCGCCTGCAAATAAGTGAGAAAGCTGAGCCTGAGAACATACCTATCGGCAATATCGTTCGCAATGTAGCGGAAATGTTAACGGTCAGAGCCTCTGAACGTAATATTAAGATAAACGTTAACATAGATGATAGTCTTAGCATTAAAGGTACGGGCGATCGCCTGGTTCAATTAGTTATGATCCTTGGCGATAACGCCATCAAATATTCCCCTGATAATGGCGTTATTAATTTTGAAGTTTACTTAAGCAAAGAAAACAAGGTGGTAATGGCCGTAGAAGATCAAGGACACGGTATACCGGAAGAAGATATACCTTTTATCTGGGAGCGTTTTTACAAAGTGGATAAATCTCACTCAAGAAATGTGCCTGGAACCGGCTTGGGCTTAGCTATTGCCAAGGAGATTATTCGTATGCATGGAGCGACCGTTGAAGTCAGAAGCAAGGTTTGTTCCGGGACTCGTTTTGAAATTAGTTTCATAAATAATACGGAAAAGCAGGAGAAGAAATAGTGTTGCATTTATTTTGCCCCAATTATCGTTGCCCGCGTATTGCTCAAATACCAATTGAATGGCTGAAAGACGAAGGCATAAGGGCTATTATACTTGATTTAGACAATACCTTATTGCCGTGGAATGAAAACGCGCCTTCAGAGGAAAATTCGCAATGGGTTAAACGGGTAAAAAGCGCCGGAATTCGCATTGTTTTGCTTTCAAATAATGGAGGCGCACGGTTGCGTGACATAAGTAATAAACTGGAGATTCCGGCAGTTGGCTGGGGAAGCAAGCCTTTTTCCAGAGGTTTTCGCAGAGCGCTCAGTTTTTTGAAGGTTAATTGCCATGGAGAAGTTTTGGTAATAGGCGACCAGCTGCTGACCGATGTTTTTGGAGCAAAAAAAATGGATTTCAAGGTTATGTGGGTTGAGTCACTGTCGCAGAAGGAATTTATTTTTACGCGCATTACCCGCAAGCTGGAAAGTATACTGGTAAGACATTTGACGAAAAAAGGAATTATGCCGGGAGGAAGGCTTTCATGAAAATTGCACTGGTTCAGATGAAAATTGAAGAACGAAATAAAGCGGCAAACGTTGAACACGGAATAGATTTGTTGCAAAAAGCCGTAGTAGGCCAGGACGTAGTGCTTATGCCTGAAATTTGGACTACGGGTTATTCGCTGGGACGTCTTGAAAAGGAAGCTGAAGAGCTGGACGGACCGGTTGTCAAAAAAATTCAGGAAATTGCCAGAACAAGCAATTGCGCTATTATACCAGGCTCAGTGCCTCTGCTGCTCAATGGTAAAGTACATAATACATCTATTGTTATAAATAATAAAGGTGAGATAATTTATCTTTACAGCAAAATGCATTTGTTTGGCATGTTCCACGAAGAGCGTTTTTTCGAGGCGGGTGACACCTACGAACCATTCATGCTTGGTGACGTTGCATGTGGCGCGTCGATTTGTTACGATTTGCGTTTCCCAGAGTTGTACAGGCGATTAGCTATAAAGGGTGCGCAGGTCATTTTTGTTCCGGCGGAATGGCCGGAAGCAAGAGGCGATGTCTGGCGACTTCTGCTGCAAGCACGCGCAATGGAAAACCAGACTTATATTTGTGGCATCAATTGTGTTGGGACGTTCAAAGAAGACACTTTCTATGGCCATTCCATGATTGTGGCTCCGAATGGGAAAATAGTCGTTGAAGGTGGGGCCCAAGAAGAAATTCTTCGCGCTGAAATTGAGTTAGACTTGATTGGAAAAATGCGTAAGAAGTTAAATGCTTTGGAGGACGTCAGACAGGAATTATTTGCCAGATAATTGCTCCATGTTTTGTAGGCGTTTGTTTTGCTTTTAGAGTCGGCCTTCGATAGGAGATGAAATAATTGCAAGCATTATTGTTGGAATTAGTGAAAAACAATCCTCCTCGTGCGGGAAAAGAGCTTCTGGAAAAATTTGATAAAGAGACGATCAAGAAAGTGCGTGATTTCCATAAGAGTATGTGGGGATATTACAAACCGACTCCTTTGGTAGAGCTGAAAGAGTTGGCCTCTTGGCTTGGTGTCAAACGTATCTTAGTGAAAGATGAGTCAAGACGTTTTGGCTTGAAAGCTTTTAAAGCTTTAGGTGGTTCGTATGCAATAGCCTGTTATTTGGCAAAGCAGTTAGGCAAATCTATTGAAGATATCGATTTTGATTATCTTACATCCGATGAAGTGCATTCCAGGCTGGGCAAGATTACCTTTGCAACTACGACCGATGGCAATCATGGACGCGGAGTGGCTTGGATGGCAAGAATTACAGGTTTCCCTGCAGTAGTCTATATGCCGAAGGGCTCAGCCAAGGCGAGACTGGATGCTATTACTCAAGAAGGCGCGTCTGTCAAGGTTACCGATTGCAATTATGACGATACCGTAAGAATGTTAGCTGAGGATGCAACAAAATATGGCTGGACGGTTATACAAGACACTGCCTGGCCGGGCTATGAAGAAATACCTTTATGGATCATGCAGGGCTACACGACAATGGCTGGAGAGGCTTTAGAGACTATGCCGGAACCTCCTACGCATGTTTTTGCTCAAGCTGGTGTTGGCTCCATGGCAGCGGCCGTGCAGGCCGTTGTTGCATCGCAAGAGTACGCTCAGGAGCCTGTTTTTACTGTTTTGGAAGCTGCCGCCGCCAATTGTTTTTTCCGTTCTTTCGAAAAAGGCGTGATGACTTCCGTTGGAGGAGAATTAAATACTATTATGGCTGGACTCGCTTGTGGTGAGATAAATCCGCTTGCCTGGGATATCATAAAGAATTATTCTAGTTTTTGCCTGAGCTGCAGGGATGAGGTAGCGGCCCTGGGTATGCGTATCTGGGGAAACCCATTAGGCAGCGACGAAAAAATTACAGCCGGTGAATCGGGAGCTATCGGCGGTGGCGTAATAGGACTCCTGGAAAAGTATCATAATCTCAAAACCGAGCTGGGTTTGAATAGGGATTCAGTTTTGCTTTTCTTTAATACAGAAGGGGATACCTTTCCTGATGGCTACCGCGATATAGTCTGGGGCGGCAGCATTCCTGTTGAGTTTAGGAGGAGAAATCCCTGATGGCTAAATTCTTTTTTACTTTATTATGCTTGTTTGTATTGCAGTTGCATCCTTTGGCTAATGCCAATGGCCTGCAGCCAAAGGGGTGCCCGGCTGACGAGAAGTACTTGCTTGGCCTTTATACTGGCAATGGCGAGCAACTACTTGTACGCGAGCAGGATGGAGTGTTAAGTGTTTTGTATCGTTATCTGCCTGAGGATAAAGACTATCAAAAAAGTAATGTCTACCCATTAGTCAAGGAACACTACGACGCTTACCGAATTTATGAGGCAGGGGCACTGACTGATGCCGAAGGAAAAGTCAAATTTGAGCGAGATAAAGACGGTCACGGAATAAGTTGTATTATAGGCGGCAATCGTTATACCCGCAGTTTTTTTGGACCTGAAAAAGAGAATTATTTCAAAGTAATACCGCCAAAAACATGGGAGGAACTGAGAAAAATAGTTGATACAGCCGTGATGCCGGAACAAAAAGACCCAAATGTAGCTGAGCTTGTTAATTTGACTACGATACCGGGGCTTAAATTTGATTTGCGTTATGCAACCGACAATAACTGTTTTTCTGCGCCGCTTTACGACAGTCAAAAAGCTTATTTGAATAGGAGAGCTGCTGAAGCTTTGCAGCGTGTTTCGCAAAAACTGGCGGATTACGGCTATGGGTTGCTGGTTTGGGATGCTTACAGGCCCTGGAAAGTTTCTAAGCTGGCATACGAAGCTTTGCCGACAGCACAAAAATCATTATTGCCAAAACCTGAAAAAGGTTCGCCGCATAATACCGGTAATGCTGTCGATGTGGGACTTTATGACTTAGAAACAGGGGAACAGTTACAAATGATAAGTGATTTTGACGAACCATCACCCAGACAATACGGTAATTTTGCGGGCGGTACTTCGCTGGAACGATGGGAGAGGGATTTATTGCGGCAGCTTATGGCTTTGGAAGGATTTTCCTGTTCGGATATGGAATGGTGGCATTTTGAGTATGATAGCGGGAATGAATATCAATTGCTGGACATACCGCTGCGCGACCTGAAATAAAGTCAAAGTTCTTTATAAAATGTTTCAAATGTGCTAAAATTAGCGATGGTGAAATTAGATAAAATTTTTTTGAGGTGACCAAGAATGAATGTATATGATGCAGCTAATGAATTAGGCAGAGCGATGCGTGAAAGCCAGGAATACAAAAGATTGTCTGAAGCAAAGAAAAAATTGTCGGAGGATTCCGCGGCTGAGACAATGGTCAAGGATTTCATGAAACAAAAACAGGAACTTGAAATAGCCCAGTTTTCCGGGAATGCTCCAGATACGGGAAAAATAGAAAAAGTACAAAAATTGTATGAAGTTCTGAGCCTTAATAGTGCTGCCAACGACTATGTGCAGGCTTATATCCGCTTTCAGCTTATGATTAATGACATTTCTAAAACTATAGGTGATGTTGTTAAAGAAGTTGCCGGAGAATAATATGGTTTTTGAAAGATTTAAAAATTGGTTGAACGAGAATATGCCGGGTTGCTTTCGCGAAAATGAGCCCATGAAGGCTCACACATCTTTTCGTATTGGCGGACCTGCTGACATACTTGTTATGCCTTCGGACGCGAGCAAGTTAGAAAAGGTAGTGGCAGAAGCAAGAGCGGAGGGACTTCCGCTGACAATTATCGGCAATGGCTCTAATCTTCTGGTGAAGGATAAAGGAATCAGGGGAGTGGTAGTTAAGCTGGGTAATGCTTTGAGAGGTATGGAGTGCGACGGCGAAAGACTTATTGCCGAAGCAGGAGTATCGCTGGCGGCAGTTGCCAATAAGGCCGCTGCTTGTGGCTTGACAGGTCTTGAATTTGCGGTCGGTATTCCCGGCAGCATCGGTGGTGCTGTCTTCATGAATGCCGGAGCTTATGATGGCGAGATGTGCAAAGTAGTTGCAAAGGTAACTGTTTTGACCGCTGACGGACAAGTAAAGGTTTTCAACAAGGATGTTTTAGAGTTCGGCTACAGGCATAGCTCTATACAGGACAACGGAGCTATAATCATCAGCGTAGAAATGACGCTTGAGAAGGGCGATATTAACGAAATAAAAGCCAAAATGGCAGATTTTACCAATCGGAGGACGACCAAGCAACCGCTTGACATACCTAATGCAGGAAGCATGTTCAGGCGTCCACCTGGTCATTATGCCGGCACGCTGATTGAAGAAGCCGGACTTAAGGGCTATACTGTTGGAGGAGCGCAAGTTTCGACCAAGCATGCAGGCTTTGTCGTTAATGTTGGCGATGCTACCGCGGCTGACGTTTTGCGCCTTATTGGTGAAGTTCAGGACAAGGTTTATGCCCATGCCGGAGTCCGTTTGGAACCGGAAGTCAGGATATACGGAGAATAATGAATTTGACGCCATGATATGAAAATGTATCATGGCGTTTTTATATTTCCAAAATAAATGGTAAATTTAAAACTCTTTTCGCAGACAGAGGGTGTGTTGGTTGCAGGTAATTCAGGTGCTTTTGTGGAATATTACGATTGTATTGTTTGGTTAAAAGGGTATAAGGAGGAATGACTAATGAAAATCACGTTTTTAGGTGCGGCCAGGATGGTAACTGGCTCCTGCTATCTGCTAGAGGTTAACGGCAAAAAGCTCTTGATTGACTGCGGCATGTACCAGGGCTCTAAATTAATTAGAACATTCAACGAAAGAGAGTTTGCTTTTAACCCCAGAATGATTGACGCTGTTGTTTTGACACATGCACATATTGATCACAGCGGTCTGTTGCCAAAACTTGTCAAACAAGGCTTCAAAGGCCGTATCCATTGCACAAGGGTTACGGAAGAGTTATGTGAGATTCTTTTGTCTGATAGTGCGCACATCCAAGCTTCAGAAGCTGAATTCGCCAATCGCAAAGGCATGCGTGCCGGTAAGCCGGAAGTACTGCCTTTGTATACGATTGATGATGCTGAAATAGCTTTGAAACATTTCGAGTCACATGATTTTAACGAGAAACTCGAATTATTTAAGGGTGTGGAGGTTACTTTCAGAATAGCGGGGCACATTCTGGGATCATCTTTTCTTGAGTTCCATATTAACGAAAATGGTAAGGACACCAAGATTGTATTTTCTGGCGATGTAGGTCAGCCGGGGCAACCTATCATTAAAGATCCCAGCCGGGTACCCATGGCGGATTTTATCATTACTGAGTCCACTTATGGCAATAGGGTTCACCCTGTTTACGATAGAGAAGAAGAACTTAGGAAAATTGTCGTTGAAGCTGTTTCTCGCGGCGGCAACTTGGTTGTACCAGCATTTGCCGTTGGGCGTACGCAAGTAATGCTGTATTATTTCAAGAAACTCATGGAAGAAAAAAAGATTCCTGAGATTCCTATTATAATTGATAGCCCTATGGCGGTTAAGGCGACTCAAGTTACTTTAACAAACCCTGAGGAGTATGACGAGGAAGCTAAAACCATCTATGATAAAGACAGAAGCCTCCTCTCTCTTCCACAGATCAAATATACACAATCTGCCGACGAATCGAAGGCCATTAATTTCATGCAGGGGCCTATGGTTATTATTTCGGCAAGCGGGATGGCTGATGCAGGTCGTATTCTTCACCACTTGAAACATAATTTGTGGAGAAGTGACAGCACTGTTCTCTTTGCCGGGTTCCAGGCGGAGGGGAGTATGGGAAGGCGTTTGATTGAGGGCGCAAAAAGAGTGAGAATAATGGGCGAAGACATTGTTGTTAAGGCGAAAATTTATTACTTGGAAGGATTTTCAGCACACGCCGATAAAAACCAGATGATGGATTGGTTTAAAGCCATGGAGAAACGACCCAAAGCCTTCTTTGTTGTTCATGGTGAGCATGATGCCGCTTTTGCTTTTGCTGAAGATTTGCAGCGAACTTTGGGTACTGCTACGGCGATTCCGCAATATGGTGACAGCGTAGTTATTGAGGGAACGGAGTGGCGGATGGAAACATCCCGTCTTATCCCCGAAGAATTGCCAGAAGGACAAGAGCTGCGGGAGGCATTGCGCAAGTTCGAACGTGATATTGCCCTCTATAAGACCAGAATTGAGCAAATTGCCGCTCGTGATTCTTCTAAGGCCGCTGAATTCAGGAGAAAAATTGAAAAAGCAAAGAAGTATGTTGACGAAGTACTAAAAAATGTCTAAAAACACATATGTGCACAGAATGTTTACAAAATCTTTTGTTTCGAAAAGGCAGGCTTGACATTGTTACTTTTCGTTGCTATAATTTGAACAATGTTTCATAATGTTATAGCGATTAAATGTAGTGATTGGGAATAACGTCTGGAAGCAATTACAGAGAACCGATGGGTGGTGCAAATCGGTGTTGCAACAGCATGTTTCTCGCCCAGGAATTCTTATCCTGAAAACAAAAATTTAGGGATAGGCGTAATCCGCGTTAAGGTTAATGAGTGAAATGTTAGGGTGGTACCGCGTTAGTTCGCCCCTATTAGCGAATATTCGTTAATAGGGGCTTTTTTATTTGGTGTTTATTGGTCTTAGTAGTAGTTGGATCAAAAAAACGATAGATATAAAAATTTAATGAGGTGAAGAAAAATGACAACGGCGTCAAAATGGTTCAAAAAAATTGTTGCGATTTCCATGGTTTTAACGTTAGCAGCAGTTGTTGGTTGCAGCGGCAAAAAAGAAGAAAAGAAGGCAGGGGCTGAAAAGGTCACGCTGAAATTGGCACACAATTTGCCGACAGCTCATCCGCTGGCAAAGGGGATGGAAAGTTTGGAAAAAAAGGTTGCGGAAAAGTCAAAAGGAATGATGACGATCGCTATTTATCCTTCAGGGCAGCTATATAACGATAAAAGTATGAACGACGCAATTATGTCAGGTGGAATTGATATGGGCCTGAATACGGTTGGCAGATGGTCATCCGTTATCCCGGCTATGGAGGTTTTTGATGTTCCTTTCTTGTTCCCCAGTTATGAGAAAGTCGACAAAGCAATTGATGGAGGGTTAGGCGATAAATTGGGAGCAGAAATGAAAAAGAAAGGAGTTCGTCCGATTATCTGGGCGGATTATGGCTTTGTGCAGTTTGCCAACAGTAAAAAGGCTATTACGAAGCCTGCTGATTTTGATGGTCTGAAGCTTCGTGGTTATGGTGAAATGCCTTCCGAAACGATAAAAGCACTTGGTGCTGCCCCTGTAACTATGGGCTCAGGTGAAGTATACATGGCAATTCAGCGAGGAGTTGTCGATGGTCAGACTTCGGGTACTACGGCTATGTATGATCGCAAAATGTATGAAGTAACCAAATATTTAACTGTTACAAACCATGCTTATCCTGAATTTATTTTAGCAATGAATGATAAAGCCTTCCAAAAGCTGAGCCCGGAAAAGCAAAAGATCTTGATGAGCGCTGCTAATGAAGTTCGTGATGATTTGCGTAAAAGTGCTAAAGCAGAAGATTTGAATGCGCTCCAAAAATTGAAGGAAAAAGGTATGGAGGTTTATGTTGTTCCAGAGGCTGATTTAGTCCAATGGAGATCTGCAACGAAACCTTGCTGGGACATTTTCGTAAGCCATGCCGGTCCTCTTGGCCAAGAATTAATCGACATTTGCACGAAAGAATAGTGTTGCTGATAATAAACAATTGAAAAGTCTTGGAAATGCGGTGAATTGTACTTGAAAAAGGTAATTGAATTTTATGCGAAAGTTTTAGATTCGGCAACTTATGCCGTTGGTGTCGTTGCAGGCTTATTGTTTTTGTTGCCAGCACTGATGATTTGTTATGAAGTAATTATGCGAGGCCTTTTCAATGCACCAACCGAGTGGTCCATCGAGGTTTCAGTTTATTGTGTTTTGGTTGCGGGATTTTTGGGCATGCCAGTTGCGTATATGTCAGGAAAACACATAAAAGTTGATATAATCATAGGGCAGTTATCCGCGAAGAAGCGTTCCTATCTTGATGTTTTGACGTCCTTGATTGGCATATTTTTTTGTGCAGTCTTTTTGGTGGAAGCGCTTGATATGACACTTTTATCATTAGAGATTGACAGAACTTCGCCTGATACACTCAGAATGCCGCTTTGGATACCTCAAATGTCGATACCGGTGGGTATTGCTTTGCTTCTTTTGCACTTTGTACGTACTTTACTGGAAAATTATGAAAAAATAATTAATAATGACTTCGAAGGGGGAATAAACTGATATGATTGTATTGTTTACCCTCCTTTTACTCGGTCTTTTAGCTATAGGACTTCCGGTAGCTTTTTCTCTGGGCACAGCTGGGGTTTTTGGAATGTTTGTCTTTATGGGAGGTGACTCCGCTCTCACCCAAATCCCTATACTTGCGTACAAAGCACTTGATGATTTTGTTCTGACAGCAGTTCCTTTATATGTCCTCATGAGTCAAATACTCCTGGCGGGGAAGGTTGGCAACGATTTGTTTGAATTGGGTAACAAGTGGTTGCGCCATCTTCCTGGGGGTATGGGTATTGCGACGTTAGTTGCTTGCGCAATTTTTGCGGCAATAACAGGATCTTCTGTGGCTTGCGCCGTTACAATAGGTTCTATGGCTATTCCTGAAATGCTTGCTCACGGATATGAAAGATCGCTGGTGCTTGGAGCTGTTGCTGCCGGAGGCACTTTGGGTATTCTTATTCCGCCGAGTATACCGATGATTCTTTATGGAGCGATTACTGACCAGTCGGTTGGACAGCTCTTTATGTCAGGTGTTGTTCCGGGAGTAATATTGACACTTATGTTTATAGCGGTAATGATATATAGAAGCAAAGATTTACCTTTGGCAGAGGCTGCACCGTTAGAAGAAAGAATTGCTGCTTTAAAAAAGAGCTTTTGGGGCTTGTTGCTTCCGGTTGTTGTAGTTGGCGGAATTTACACAGGAGCATTCACTCCTACTGAGGCAGCCGCTGTGGGAACGGTGTATAGCCTTTTTATTACCTTTTTCCTTTATAAGACGTTGAAAATATCAGATATGCCGGAAATTTTGGGGGATACTGTCAAAACAACGTCGATGATTTTTGCCATTATGATAGGTGCATCACTCTTCGGCTTTGTTCTTACTATATTGCAGGTGCCGCAAACCGTAACAGAGTTTGTGGCCGGTATAGATGCCAGCCGTTGGATAATACTAATTGCAATTAATCTTTTGTTACTATTTTTGGGTTGTATTCTTGAATCAATTTCCATCCTTTTTATAACTTTGCCAATTTTATATCCAATTATTATCAAGGCGGGCTTCGATCCAATTTGGTTCAATGTCATTATGCTGATTAATCTGGAACTGGCCTTGATTACTCCGCCTGTGGGCATGAATCTTTTTGTGTTGCAAGGTATTAGCCCCGACAGCAAGATGACGCAGATTGTTCGTGGTGTTATGCCATTCGCCGCGGTCATGGCATTAGAAATTATTTCGCTTTGTTTCTTCCCGGGTTTGGCAACCTGGTTGCCAAATTTCCTCAAGTAATGTATATTTATTGACATGTTTGCTTAAAAAGACTATAATTAACTAGTCATGAGAAAGGATGCTTATTGACAAGCATCCTTTTCTTTGTTTTTGAATCAGGAAGGAAGAATAATTATATGATTAGAAATGATTTACGTAATATTGCAATTATCGCTCACGTTGACCACGGCAAGACAACCCTCGTTGATGCTATGCTTAAACAAAGCGGAGTTTTTCGTGCTAATGAGCGCGTTGAAGAGAGAGTTATGGACTCTAACGATCAGGAACGTGAACGTGGTATAACTATACTGGCCAAGAACACCGCAGTAATGCATAACGGTACTAAAATTAATATCCTTGATACGCCTGGCCATGCTGATTTCGGCGGTGAAGTTGAGCGTGTCCTTAGAATGGTAGATGGCGTTTTGTTATTGGTGGATGCCTACGAAGGCCCTATGCCACAAACAAAATACGTGTTGCGCAAAGCTTTGGAACAACACTTAAAACCAATCGTCGTCATCAATAAAATCGATCGTCCTGACCAACGCGTTACCGAAGTTATCGATGAAGTTCTTGACCTGTTTATTGAACTAAATGCTAACGATGAGCAGCTGGAGTTCCCAGTTGTTTTATGTTCTGCCCGTAATGGTATCGCCAAATTGTCAATGGATGAAGAAAGTGAAAATTTGGAGCCTCTGTTCAAGGTTATAGTAGATACCATGCCGGCACCGGATGTAGATTTGGAAGCGCCGCTGCAAATGCTCGTAAATACCCTGGACTATGATGATTATGTAGGCCGTATTGTTGTCGGTCGTATCGTGCGTGGTACCATCCACAACGGTGAAACTATTACCTTAATGAATGAAGAATCCAACCGTAAAGCCAAAATTGGACGTCTTTATTCATACCAAGGCTTGAAGAGAATAGAAGTTCAAGAGGCTGGCGCCGGAGATATCGTCGCACTGATAGGACTACCTGATGCCAGCATAGGTGAAACTATTGCTGACAGCGAAAACCCGGAGCGCCTTGAGGGCATCAATATTGATGAACCAACTTTGTCTATGGTTTTTTCCATTAACAACAGTCCGTTCGCCGGTAGAGAAGGAACCTTTGTAACAAGCCGTCATCTGCGTGATCGTTTGTTCAAGGAAATGAAAACCAATGTCAGCATGAGATTGCAGGAGACTGATTCTCCGGATTCTTTTGTTGTTGCAGGCCGTGGTGAATTGCATTTGTCTGTTTTGATTGAAACTATGCGTCGTGAAGGCTTTGAATTGCAAGTTGGTAAGCCTGAAGTTGTTATGCACAGGACTGAAGATGGCAGACTGCAAGAACCAATGGAGGCTTTAACAATTGACGTGCCGCAAGATTTTATGGGCGCCGTTATGGAAGGCGTTGGCTTACGTCGGGCTGAGCTTCTCAACATAACCGAGATGGCTGGTTATTTGCGTATGGAGTTTAATATCCCTGCGCGCGGACTTATTGGTTTCCGTAACCAATTTTTGACTGACACCAAGGGTAACGGCATTATGAACCACGTATTTGCCGGTTATGCTGATTATAAAGGTGATATCCCAGGTCGTACCCGTGGCTCCCTTGTTGCTTTTGAGAATGGCGAAACTACCGCTTACGGTATTTCTAATGCTCAGGAACGTGGCGTTATGTTTATTACTCCGGGTGAACAGGTCTATGAAGGTCAAATCATTGGTGAAAACACCCGTGACGATGATATGGACGTTAACCCTTGCAAAAAGAAACATGTCAGCAATATGCGCGCCAGCGGCTCTGATGATTCAGTGCGCTTGATTCCGCCAAAGCTGTTCTCACTGGAACAGGCCCTGGAACATATTAATGAGGACGAGCTGGTTGAAGTCACTCCGAAAAGTATTCGTATGCGCAAGACGATACTAGATCGTGTGGAACGCGGCAGAACACGCAGCAGGAATAAATAAATTTTATTAAGTTAGCAGGAAATTAGTATTTTTTGCAGAACAATATATTTCAGTAGCTGTAAATTCCACTTGGAGGCGTTGTTATGAATTTGAAAAATGCCAAAAAACTGTTTTGGGATACAGATGAGGAAACTGCTAATGGTCCATATCTCGTAACTTCAAAACGTGCAAACATTGTTGTGAGAAATCCTCAAAAATTCAGTGATGTCCAAGCTTATGCCGACGCTTTGATGGCAGGGAGTACGGTAATGGTTTCCTATGGAGATTTAGATAAGTCTGTACGTACACGGGTTTTTGATTATTTGAATGGTGTTAGCTATATTATCGGCGCACAAGTCGAAAAGGTTAATGGTGATTTGATTATTTATGCCCCAAGTACTGTCGGCATTGATAAAGAAGAAGTTAAAAAGACTCGTTCCTGGATTTGACTTATCAAGAAATTGATATTAAGCCGGTTGCACAAAGCAACCGGCATTTTGTTATTTTGGGGACTAAAAGAGAAGGTAATAATATAGAATAGATATTTTTTAAGAATTACTGGTATAATAGATGTCGAAAGAGCTAAAAAGCATTCTGCAAAGACAAAGAATTATGTAATGTTCTATTGCTCAAAAATATTTTGGCGCAAACATGGAGGTAACTTATATATGGAAGACAAAAAAGAAAAAGTGATAGGTGACGATCCATTTGTGCACTTGCATGTTCATACAAAATATAGTCTGCTGGATGGCGCTTCTGACATTAAAAGTTTAATTGCATATGCAAAGGAACTAAATATGCCAGCTGTCGCAATAACGGACCATGGCGTTATGTACGGAGTTATCGAATTCTATCAGGAAGCAAAAAAACAAGGAATAAAACCAATAATTGGCTGTGAGGTTTATATAACGTCCGGTTCCTATTTTGACAAGGGAATAAAAGAACGGGACAATCAATATCATTTGATTTTGTTGGCAGAAAACAATGAAGGCTACCAAAATTTAATGAAGTTAGTATCAATTGCTCATTTGGAGGGGTTTTATTATAAGCCAAGGATAGATAAAGATGTTTTGAGAAAATACAGCGGCGGCATCATAGGCCTTAGCGCCTGCATCGCAGGAGAAATACCATCCCATATTATTAGAGGCGAACTCGAGACGGCGGAGAAGTGTCTGCAGGAGTACATCGACATTTTCGGTCAAGAAAATTTCTTTTTGGAAATGCAAAACCATGGCATACAGGAAGAACTTATTTCCAACGCTGAACTGAAACGGCTAGCTGTAAAATATGGACTAGGTTTGGTGGCGACGAATGACTTGCATTACGTTCGCCGTGAAGACGCGGAGGGGCAGGATGTCTTACTTTGCATACAAACTGCTGCCACCGTCGACGACCCGATGCGCATGAAGTTTGCTAATGATCAGTTCTACTTGAAGTGTAAGGACGAAATGACATTGAAATTTCCTGACTGTCCTGAAGCTATAGCTAATACGGCAAAAATAGCTGAGCGTTGTAATGTTGAACTGGAGTTCGGCCATTTGTTATTACCGGAATTCCCTATTCCTGAGGGAAAGACAGTTGCGGAGTATTTGCGTGAACTTTGCGTAAAGGGGCTTCCCGAAAGATATCCCGACTTTACGGAAGAAGTAAAAGAGCGCTTGGATTTTGAGCTGGAAGTAATTGATAAAATGGGTTATTCAGGCTATTTCCTTATCGTCTGGGATTTCATAAATTTCAGCAGAAAGCGTGGCATTCCAGTCGGCCCCGGGCGTGGTTCAGCGGCAGGAAGTATTGTTTCTTATCTGTTAGGAATAACTAGTATTGACCCTTTAAAATATAATCTTTTGTTTGAACGATTTTTGAATCCTGAACGTGTCAGCATGCCTGATATTGATGTTGACTTGTGCTATAACAGGAGAAAAGAAGTCGTTGACTACATAGTTGATAAATATGGCGCCGACCACGTTGCGCAAATTATTACTTTTGGAACTTTAGCTGCCAAGGCGGCAGTCAAAGATGTTGGACGCGCGTTAGAGATGCCTATAGCGACGGTTAATCAAGTCAACAAGATGATTCCGAATGAGCTTGGTATTACTATCGAAAAGGCACTTGCGGGCAGCAAAGATTTGCATAATTTTTACAATAGTGATGAAAAAATAAGAAGGCTGCTGGAATTGGCGAAAAAGGTTGAGGGCTCACCGCGCCATACCTCGACGCATGCTGCTGGTGTTGTTATTGCACCAAAAATATTGACAGACTTCGTGCCGCTACAAAAAACGGCAGATGAAGAATACGTTAGTACCCAATATGACAAAGACAAGGTTGAAGGTCTCGGACTGCTCAAAATGGACCTTTTGGGCTTAAGAACATTGACTGTTATCGATGACGCGCTCAAGATGATTAAAGAAGTCAAGGGGATTGATATCGACATCGAAAGCTTACCTTTGGATGACGCGATGACTTGCGAAATGTTATGCAGGGGTGAAACGGTTGGTGTTTTCCAAATGGAATCTTCGGGTATGACACAGCTGATGCGGGACTTGGAACCTGAAAGTTTTGATGACTTGATACCATTGGTCGCGTTATATCGCCCTGGACCATTGGGAACGGGTATGGTCGAGGACTTTGTAGCCGGCAGGCATGGGAAGAAAACGGCCAAACTTTTACATCCTTTGCTGGAACCAGTTTTAAAAGACACCTTCGGGGTTATCTTGTATCAGGAACAGGTCATGCAGATTACATCTGTCTTGGCGGGTTTTAGTCTGGGACAAGCTGATATTTTGCGTCGCGCTATGGGAAAAAAGAAGGCTAAAGAGCTCGACAGCATGAAGGAAGAGTTCATTGTCGGCGCAGAAAGAGAACATGGCATAAAGCGGCCCTTGGCTGAAGAAATTTTTGCTCTTTTGCAACATTTTGCCGGCTACGGATTCAACAAGTCACATTCGGCAGCTTACGCTTTCGTTGCCTATCAGACAGCCTATCTCAAGGCTCATTTTTCTGTAGAATTTATGGCAGCGACATTAAATAGCTATCTTGCCAGCGCTGAAAAGGTAAGCTGGTATATCAATGCCTGCCGGGAAATGGGTATTCCAGTGTTGCCACCGGACGTAAACATTAGTGGCGCAGGATTTTCTGTTGACGGTCATTCAATACGTTTCGGGCTGGCAGGCATTAAGAGTGTTGGCGATGCTGCTATTGAAAATATTTTGGAGGCCAGGAGAAAAGGCGGCATATTTGACTCGTTGACAGATTTCTGCCAACGTGTAAGCAGCAACGGCCTCAATAAAAGAGTGGTTGAATATCTTATTAAGTGTGGGGCTATGGATGGTTTCGGAGCCAAACGCTCACAACTGCTAGCTGTTATGGACCAAGCAATGGAACTTGCTGCCAGTCGGCAGAGAGACGAAGCTTCCGGACAAATCGGCCTGTTTGGGGAAGAAGAGTTCGAAAAAATTAACGATTTATCTTTACCCGACATCCCGGAAATGCCAAAAGAAGAAATATTGTCTTTGGAAAAAGAAATAATAGGATTTTATGTTACCGGTCATCCGTTGGATAAATACCGCAAGAATCTGAAACAGTTACCTGAGATTAAAGACCTGGGGAATGGTCGTTACCACGACGGACAATATGTTAAGCTGGGCGGGATTATCTCTGCGAATAAAATACGTACGACGAAAGCCGGAGACAGCATGGCTGTGTTCACTCTGGAAGATTTTAGCGGCAAGATCGAAGTAGTCGCTTTTCCAAAAACATTTGCTGTGTCTAATAAAAATATTTATCCGGAAAGTACTATAATTGTTGAAGGGCGCCTGATGCTGGACGAGGAAGAACCACGGCTTATGGCTTCACAAATCAATCGCTTCACGGAAGTGGCGGCAGATCTAAAGCTGATAATTCCCGCGGCTTTGGAAAACGCCATGACGCAAAAAGAACTAAGACGAATATTTTCTTCTTATCACGGTGAAAATCCTGTATATCTCCATCTGCTTGGATCTAAAAAAATAATAAGAACTGAGCAGGCTTATTGGGTAGATGCTAAGGATTCGCGTCTTATTTCCGAGTTAAAGACTTTGCTCGGTGATAAAGGTGTGCGTATTTAATCAGGTATATATAGCCTTTAGCTTGCACTTGTATGTTTCAAATGATAGAATTATACTGTGTTTTGAGTTACGAATTATACTGAGGTTTGGAGGATACTCTAATGAATATTGTTGTTTGTGTAAAGCAAGTGCCGGATACTGCTGAAGTAAAAATTGATCCGGTAACGAATACTTTGGTGCGTACAGGCGTACCGAATATTATGAATCCGTTTGACAGGCAAGCTCTGGAAGCTGCTTTACTACTGAAAGATGCAAATGGTGCCACTGTAACTGTAATTTCAATGGGACCACCGCAAGCTGATGAAATTTTGAAAGAGGCAATCGCAATGGGAGCTGATGATGCTGCCCTTATCAGCGATAGGGCTTTGGCTGGCTCCGATACTCTGGCAACTAGTTTTGCTTTAGCTGCTGCTGTCAAAAAAGTGGGCGCAGTTGATCTAGTGCTTTGCGGCAAACAAGCAATTGATGGAGATACAGCTCAGGTTGGACCGGAAATGGCCGAACATCTTGATGTTCCCCAGGTTACCGGTGCTCTAAAAATAGTTGCAGACGGAGATAAACTTTTAGTCGATAGAGATAATGAAAGCAGCAGTCAGACAATTGCAGTTGAAATGCCGGCTTTGGTTACTGTAACGAGAGCCGAAAAAGAGCCGCGTTTTGCCAGCATTAAAGGCAAAATGAAGGCTAAAAAGTTTGTTGTTCCTGTATGGTCGGCAGAAGACCTTGCACTTGATGAAAAAATGATTGGACTTAATGGCTCACCAACTAAGGTTGCCAAAATTTTTACACCACCGGTGCATGCAATTGAAAATGAGATAATTAATGAAGAAGATCCACAAAAAGCAGTTGATCTTTTGTTCGAAAAACTAGTTCAAGCAAAAATAATTGTGCGCTGAGGTGAAGGATAATGGCAATTACTGTTGATAGAGATAAATGTATAGGCTGTGAAGCTTGTGTTGCAGTGTGCCCTGTGGGCGCAATTACTATGGTTGAGGGCAAGGCTGAGATCAATCAGGATACTTGTATAAGCTGCGGTGCTTGTGTAAGTGAATGCCCTGTAGAAGCTATATCCAAGGGTGAAGTCACTAAGATTGAAATCGAAGGTGCCGAAGACTATAAAGATATCTGGGTTTATATAGAACTTGATAATGCTGAACCAATGCATGTTGCATATGAGCTTCTTGGCCAGGCAGCGGAATTAGCTGCTCAAAGCGGCCAACGTTGCTGTGCAGTTTTAATCTGTAAAGAAGCCGGGGAGTTGCCGAATAAATTGTTCGCGGCAGGAGCAGATATTGTATATGTTGTGGCTGACGCAATATATGAAGATTACAATACAGAGTTATATACAAATGCTTTTTGCGAGTTGGTCAATGAATATAAACCAAGTGCGGTTTTAGTTGGTGCCACGGCAGACGGACGTGATTTTGGGCCACGTATCGCGGCAAGACTTAAAACCGGATTGTGCGCGGATTGTACTGCCTTAGGCATTAAAGACGACAAGGTTGTTGAATGGACTCGTCCGGCTTTGGGTGGAAACATTTTGGCAACTATTCTTTGCGATGTCACTAGACCTCAGATGGGAACGGTTCGACCGAAGGTATTCAAAATTAAGGAATTAGATTATACACGCAGTGGTCAAATAATTAATTACACTGTAAAGAATAAAGTAAACCCAAGAGCACGTTTAATTCGTAAAGATGAAGTTGGCGCTACTGGAACCTGCAAAATTGAAGATGCCGAAATTATTTGTTCCGGCGGACGTGGCATGGGATGTTTTGATAAGTTCAAACAGCTTGAAGAATTGGCAGCCGTGCTTGGCGGAGCTGTTGCCGGCTCAAGAGCCGTTGTCGATGAAGGCTGGATAAGTCACCCTCAACAAGTGGGTCAATCCGGCAAGACAATCACGCCTAAAATTTATTTTGCTTTTGGTATTTCCGGTTCCATACAGCATATTGCCGGAATGCATGATTCTGATATGATTATTGCTATCAATAAGGATCCTAACGCCCCAATTTTTAAGGTTGCCAATTATGGTCTTGTCGGCGATGTTAATCTTGTGTTGCCAAAATTAATCGAGAAGATTAAAGCATTTAAGGAGTCATAATACCCTTATATCTTTTTCAGGTATACATGTTTTTGGAGGAAAGATATGTGGAAAGTTGTTTATATTGCGCAAAGTCATGAAGCCGCAATTAAGATAAAGGATCTCTTTGCGGCAAATGGTTTTTTAACTCAGATTAGCAAGCCTAATCAAAAACATAAAGGTAACGGTGCATATGAAATCAGTGTACCTTATTCAGAAACTGAAGATGCTTATGAGGTCCTGTGTAGTAACAGACTTCATGGATAAACAACTTAAGTTCAGGCAGATTTTTTTGCCTGAACTTAAGTTTATTTAATATGAGCGCTAAAAATAAAAGGAGGATGAGGCCGATGAAAAAAACAAAAATTATCTGTACTCTTGGCCCGAGCACCGATAGTGTATCCTTGATTGAAGAAATGATAAAAGAAGGAATGGATATTGCGCGTTTCAACTTTTCTCACGGAAGTAAAGAAGAACATGCTGCTCGTATTGAATTGGTCCGCAAAGCATCCTTAAAAACAAAAAAAACAATAGCCCTTGTTGCTGATACCAAAGGACCGGAAATGCGTCTGGGGGTATTTAGGGATGACAAGGTAGAATTGATGCCCGGCGACTTTTTTTGTCTGACAACCGAAAGTGTTTTGGGAACGAAAGAAATTGCTTCAGTAAATTACGGCGGGTTACCGCAAGAGATAAAGCGGGGAGATGATATCCTGCTGGCAGACGGGCTGCTTTCACTAAAGGTGGAGAAGGTTGATGGCCAGAAAATTTATACAAAAGTTGTCCATGGAGGAATTCTGGGTTCACGCAAACGTGTCGCAGTACCTGGCGTGGCGCTGAACTTGCCTTTCCTTTCCGAAGCTGATGAAAATGATATAAAATTTGCGGTTTCACAAAATATGGATTATATAGCAGCATCTTTTGTTCAAAAGGCTGAAGATGTCCTCGCGATTCGACGACTGACGGAAGAACTTAATTCAGAGATAGGCATAATTGCCAAAATTGAGAATGAGGAAGGCGTCCATAACATCGAAGAAATTATCAATGTGGCGGATGGCATCATGGTTGCGCGAGGAGATCTCGGGGTGGAAATACCGGCGGAAATTGTGCCGTTAGTCCAAAAAGACATCATAAAGCGTTGTAATAGAGTTGGCAAACCTGTCATTACGGCTACACAGATGCTTGAGAGCATGATAAGCAGTTATCGAGCTACAAGAGCGGAAGCCAGCGATGTAGCCAATTCAATTTTTGACGGCACAGACGCCATTATGCTTAGCGGGGAGACCGCTTCAGGAAAATATCCGCTAGAGGCAGTGATGACAATGGCTAAGATAGCTCGCCGCACGGAAGACGCACTGGACTATGTCAGTATTTTTAGAGCCAAAGGTATTGTAAAAAATACAAATACCACTGACGCCATAAGCCATGCAACAGTACAGATAGCGCAGGAACTTGATGCCAATGCGATTATTTCTGTGACTGAGTCAGGATATACAGCGCGTATGATCGCTAAATATCGCCCACAGGCACTGGTAATAGCAGTGTCGCCACGTGAGAGCAGGGTGAGAAAAATGCAACTATTGTGGGGCGTATATCCTTTGTTAGGCCCAGCATCAAAAAATACTGATGATTTAATCGAATTGTCCATGACGAGTGCGAAAGAAAATGACATGATTCATGAAGGCGACCTGGTTGTTATAACGGCTGGTGTCTTGGCGGGAAAGCCAGGGAGTACAAACTTGATAAAGGTGATAAATGTGGGAACAAGATTGGTTTCAGGTGTTGGTATAGGAAAGCGTTCTGTAGTTGGTAAGGTGTGTATTGCTGCAAACATGAAAGATTTCGCAGAAAAACTGCTCCCCGGAGACATTCTTGTTGTCGAAGGTCTTGTTGATGAAGCGGTACCGTATGCTATTAAGGCTTCGGCAATTATTGCCGAAGAGGGAGGCCTAACATCGTCAGTAGCAATTCTGGGTGTTAGTTATGGAATACCAGTGATTGTCGGAGCAGCTGGCGCCACCGAAAAGCTAAAGGATGGCATGGAAGCAACTGTGGACGCAACTAGTGGAGTAGTATACCAAGGCAAAGTTAATATTAAATAATCTATGACAAGGAAATGATGACATGGCAGATAAGACAAAACAGTCAAATAGTTCGCAGCTGGAAGCACTTTCTGCTGCCATCAATGATTTGGAAAAAAAAGCACAGCATGTCGGTACAATGTCCCAAAATGACAAGAATGCTTTGGCGGGGGCTTTGTTAGAAGCAATTTTCCATGGCCTTAATTTGGACTCAGGGCCGTTGCTTAACATGGCTATACGACGCTACAAAATAATGGTTGAGCACGGCGCATGGAGTAGAGATTACCTGGAAAAAATTAAAGCAGCCTGCATGATATCACTTCGAAATGGCAACAGGTCACTGCTTGCTGAAATTATTCCGGTTTATCAGCCGATATTGCTTAATAATCCTGAATTAATAGCCGAAGGCATTAACGACTTAGGAATGATAGCTTGTTTAGCAATAAAGTCATCATATAATGAAATAGGTGAGAATTGTGCAAGGATTATTATGAAGCTTGACAATGTTACTTTGCCTGAGAATAGGGCAATATCAGATGATGCACTGCAAATCCTGAAGAATATCATGATAACAGCGGCGAGGGCACGTAATGAAGGTACCTTTCGCTACATATTGGGGCTAATCATAAAAGGCTACGACGAGAGGGTTGTAATACCGTCGGAAGTTCTGCTAAGCGAATTCTATTTGACAGTTTTGTTTGCGGCGGCAGACCACAGATGGAACGGCATGCTTCCTATTGTTAACGAGTTTATCACTTGGATGCTCCGCAGAGGCGTTTTAAAAAATGAACAAAAGAAAAAAATAGTATATGAATGGGTGCAACTGATTGGACAGATAGCCAGGAGGAATTGGCCCGAAACAGCACAGCATCTTATGTGGCCCCTTTTTAAGTTTATAGTAAAAAGCAGAGATAAAGAAGTGTTGTTGTATGCAATAACGCTGATGGGTTCAAGCGTAAAGATGCATGCTGCCTGGGATGGCTTTGACAGTGCCTTTGCCATCTATTACCCATGGCAATTGGCAATGCTAATTTTGCTGGACAGGTATTTTAAGCAAAACGAAAGAAAAGCTGCCGAAAGTGCTGAGCTTGCTAAGGTGGTAGTAAGAACCATGCGCGATTTGGTCTTGCATGTTTCCAGATTGTCTTTGAACAAACCGGAAACAGATGTATTCAATCATTGGTTTGAATTATGGGAAAAGAAAAAGGCCCCTCGGCATGTACATCTCAGAGCACAAAAAATGTTGCAGCTGACGGTATTGTATTGGGAACAGTTGCACGCCAAAGCAAGCAAAAATCAGATGCCTTATATGATAAAAATTTTCCAGCCTAATTTAATGGACGCAAAAAGCAAGGCATTGTTAGCGGAATGAAAAACAGCAACAAAGAAGAATCTACTTCTTTGTTGCTGTTTTTTTTTCTTATGTTAGTTCTTCAGTTATTTGCTTTTGCCAATCAACAGTAATGAAAGCAGTGGAATTCTTTGCCCCATTTTGTTGATCAAAATGCTGGCAATAAGTGCTAATAAAAGTACGAAGACATACGACATGAGGGCAGGAACATCATCTGGTTTAGAGAAAAATCGTGATAATATGGCAACAACCTGGTCCAGAAAGAAAGGATGAATCAAATATATTATGTAAGAATGGGACGAGAAGAGTTCATTAATTTGCATTAAACGATTACCCTGCCTGTTTTTATGAAATAATGCACAGAAAAACAGTATGCTGGCTATGGTGTATAGAAAACCTTCAGGGCTCAGCTGTTGTAGGGTGTTAGTTATGCTTTCTAGGTCATATTTCTTAACATACAGCAAATAGTAAAATCGTGATGACATAATTATTACGGTTAAAGAAAAAAAAGCTGTTATTTGTCGAAAGCGAGTAGTCAGTAACTCCAGAAAATAATCATAATGTATGGCAGCAAGAGCACCCATCAAGAAAACGAACATATAATGAAAAGGGAAATAGTTTAGTCTAAAATTCAACAGGTTAAGCACTAAAGCATTGTCAGCAACCCAGGCTGGATAAGTCCAGAAATGGCAAGTCCAATAGTTTATTCCTACTTGTATAATGAACAGCAACGCAAGCGAAAGCGGCAAGGATATTTTGTGCATGCAACGCAGGAGCGTGCGCCAAAAAGGGAATAAAATATAGAACCATAACAGTATAACCATAAAGTAAATATGGTAGGAGGCCAAGCCAAAAAACAGGGTTAAAAAAATATCAAAAAACGACCTGCCAAGGCTACCGGGGAAAACAAATTCATAGTAGAGCAAATAAAGGCCTGACCAAACGATATAGGGAACGCCAACACCTTTCAATCGTTTTTTCATGTAGGTAAAGTAGTCGAGCCTCTGATTAAGACTGTAAGACGCAAAAAGACCATAGCCGGAAATGAAGAAAAAAGCTGGAACGCTGTAGCGTGAAAGCACCTCGAATAACATATAGAGGTGAATGTTAGGAGCTGAAGACAGCGCAATGGAAGAACCTGCATGTATTGCAATAACACCCAACATACATATGCCACGAAGGTTATCAATGAGTTTGTTGCGTTCTGACAAAATATTATCGCTCCGGTTTACATAAAATTTTGTGGATGTAAGTACTGAAAATGCGCGGAGCATGACCAGGAGTTACGACAATGGCAGTATCAAGGCCGCGTCCGGTGCCACCAAGAGAAATAACTTTTTCGCCAAAAGGTATACAACCGGCATCTAGGGCCATAACGGCACACTCAACACCAACCTTTGTGCCGGCGCCAAACATGCGCAGCGTTTGGGCCATAACTTCAACAGGATACATCCCTTTAAAGACATTGCTTATGCCACGCTCGGCACCAGAAAGAACGTGAGCCGCGGTAACAAATTTAACTTCCTTTGCTTCGTACTCCAGGCGTAAGTCGTTCGGGAACTCGCACTCTCCGGGGGTTTTATAGCCATAGGCATGAGTCACACAAACAATATTGCCGTCAAATTGGCGGCAAAGTTCCGCTAAAGAAACGCCCGTTACTGAGGCAACTACTATATGCGAAATGCTTTGCTCATTGGCGTATTCAACTGCAGTTTTAATAACTTGTTCAGTCATTATAATCAGCTCCTTTTGAAATATCAAATTGCAAAATGTAAATTTTTACTGGCTATGCTATAATAATTCTTAGTATTCACATTATACCTCAAATATGTGAAATTCAAAAGAACGTATTAGAATCAGAGTAGTTGTTCTATTAGGAGGAGTAAATGACATGGTAAAAAATCTAGTTCTTATTAATGGTGAGATAATAGAAAGTGAAGAGGGAAAAGTTATTCTATCGGATCGAGGTCACCAGTTTGGGGATGGAGTTTTCGAACTGGTGCCTGTTTATAACGGACGCAGCTTTGCGCTTCTTCCTCATATGGAGAATCTTTTTAACGCAGTTATTTCCGTGAAAATTCCCGGTATCTATACTGTGGAGGAATTTGTTAGTTTTCATGAAGAATTAATAGTGGCCAGCGGTCTGGAAAACGGAGAAATATATACGCAGATTACTCGCGGCGCTGCTCCCTATAGTTTAGAGTTTCCCGAAATGACAATTCCTCAACTATCAATGATGATTATTGATGATGCACGACATGGATTAATTGAAAAGCAAGAAAAGGGTGTAAATCTTATTACTGAACCCGATATAAGATGGCTGCGCTGCGACATAAATACTTTGAATAGGATGCCAGCCGTTCTGGCTAAGCAGAAAGCGCGGGTTTCACGAGCATATGACGCGTTGTTTGTGCGTGAAGATGGCAAGATTACCGAGACGACAGAAAGCAACTTTTTTGTTGTAAAAGATGATCTCATCTGGACACATCCGGCCAATAATCTAATTCTGAACTCTGTAACAAGACGTTTAGTTAAAGAACGCCTAGCCGTTGATTTAGGGATGCAGGTTATCGAGAAAGCGTTTAATCTGGACTTTGTCCTCAAATCGGAAGAAGCTTTTATTGCCGGCCCCAGGTGCGAGATAGTTCCAGTAACTAAAATTGACCGTAAGTTTATTGGTGATAGCAAAGTCGGACCTGTTACACGAAAACTGCAGTGCGAGTTCAAGACCTTTGTTGCCAAAGAATGCCCCCAAAAATAACTTTTATAAGAGGGAACTACAGTGGGTAAAGATTCGTTTAAAACAATGGTGAGGGGAGCAATGCTTCTGGCAGTAGCGCTAGTTGCTCAAGAATTGCGTTTAATCTTGCCGTTGCCGCCAATAATTTCAATTTTTGTCATAGGCACCATGCTTAATGCGGTCATGGTTATAGCAGTTCGTTTTGCGGGCTTAAAGGCGGGATTAATTATTGCGACTGCCTTACCCATTGTTGCATATTTGCAAGGTCATCTTTTGTTGCCAATTATGATACCGGTTGTGGTTTTCGGTAACCTTGTTTTAGTAACTATTTGCGGTAAATGGTGGGGCAAGGGAGTAATATTTTTTGGCCCTGTTTTAAAAACCTTAGCTTTATACAGTGGTTCTTTATTTGTTTTAAGAATATTTGGTATACAGCAAAGAGTCGCTGAAGTGATTTTAATCAGTATGGGGTGGCCGCAGCTAATAACAGCCATAATTGGCACAATTTTGGCTGCTCAAATTGAAAAACGGCTTTTTCTCGTTAAAAAATAAAATTAGTTTAAATGCTGATAGGCAAGCATAAGCCGGCAGCAGTTTTTATAGAAAAGAATAATTACTAAAAATGAGGTAATGAGATGGACGGACAGATTCGCAACAACATAAAGCCTGGTATCCTTGTTGATATTGTTTTGAAAAAAGATCAGCCAACAGGCAAGCTTACACGTGGACATGTGAAAAGAATTTTGACCAATAGTCCAACCCATCCCCATGGCATAAAAGTTATGTTAGTTGAGCAAAATATGGTTGGCAGGGTACAAAAAATTTTGACGCAGGTGTAGCAGGTGTTCATTTGCTGAAATTAAAAAACAATAAAAATGGAGAAAATTGCTTGACAACTACATCATCGGGTGTTAATATTACTATTGTTCGCTAGCGAACACAAAATGTGCCGAAGTGGCGGAATTGGCAGACGCACTTGACTCAAAATCAAGCGTAGTTACCCTACGTGCCGGTTCGAGTCCGGCCTTCGGCACCAAAACAATTAATTACGACATGAACCTTTGCGTTCATGTTTTTTCTTTTTTAAATACCCATTGCGATATTTTTAACAAGCTTTTATTGAGAAACTCTCTGAAGTGGCTTTTTCTATTTTGTGTGAAATAAACTTTTGTTGTATAATTGTAGCTGTAGGCTATCATAATTGTAGCTTGTTTTAAGGAAGAAGGTCAGTTACAGATGAGAATTTTCATGGATACTGCGAATATCGAAGAAATATGTGAATTGGTTGACTGGGGAATAATTTACGGAGTTACTACCAACCCGAGCTTAATAGCTAAAACAGGCCGTTCTCAAACGCAAGTTATTGAGGAAATTTGCCGTATTGTAGAAGGACCGGTGAGCGCAGAGGTTATCAGTACTGACTGCGCCGGAATGGTTGAAGAGGCACGGAATTTAGCCAAAATAGCTCCTAATGTAGTTGTTAAGATTCCATGCATCATTGAAGGCTTGAAGGCAGTTAAGATTTTAGCTGAAGAAAATATACCAACAAATGTGACTTTGGTTTTTAGTCTTGGTCAAGCGCTTTTGGCAGCTAAGGCAGGTGCAGCATATGTGAGTCCATTTATAGGTCGTCTGGATGACGTAGGGGAGGACGGAATAAAATTGGTCGAAGATATGATAGCCGTCTTTAAGAAATACGAGTTTTCAGCAAAAATTATTGCTGCCAGCATTCGCGACCTGGATCACGTTAATCGTGTTATGCTTGCCGGGGTCGACATTGCAACGATTCCGACAAAAATCATTAAAGAAATGGTCGAACACAACCTTACTGCATCGGGATTGAAGAAATTTTTGCAGGACTATGAAGATAGCTTGAAATAGTTTTGAGGTATGGAGAACAATAACTTGTTTAAGAAGGGTATATCACATATAAGTGATATACCCTTGTACATTGTGCTATGGTATTATATCAAACAGTTAATTTAGCGGAGGTTTTGCGAAGTGCGTCTTATTCAAAGGTGGTTTCTTTTCTTCTTGGTTTTAGCGGTCTTTACATGTACTAAGTCGGTATTTGCACAGGACATTAATTGGAATTGGCGTGATGGCATTCCCGAATACGAAGCGGGCAATATAAAAATTGTTGAAGACGGTCCTACGCTTCTTTTTTCCGATAGCCCTGAGATGGTGAAATCTTGTGGAATTATGTATCAGGATATCGTGCAGGGTAATGCACGCATATTCTTTCATCATGTCAACGATACAGACAGCTTGAAAAAAATAGCAGTAGTTTTTCGAAACATTGACAAATATCCGGCTAAGATTAGTCTCGGACGTAAGGGTATTTCCAAACCCGATTATGATTATTTGCGTGCAGGTAAAGACGTTCAGGAACTTTATTTTTTGAAAAACAAGGTGCAGAACCATGTGATTTCGCGCGATAGCTTTATTGAGGTGCTGAACGGTGATGGTGTTAAGGCAAAGCCTGGGCAGTTAGTAACAGGAATGTTCGACTTCTCCTGTGATAGACTTGTAGAAGTGACAGTCTTAATGTTGCCGGTAGACATGGATATTGCAGCAGCGCTGCAATCGTATAAAGTGCTCCCGCCTGATGAGGGAAACGTTCTTAGAGGAACTTTCCCATCAGCTGACAGGATTGTTACTCTAAAAAAGTCATACAAACCGGATGAAAACAAAATTATAGGAGTACTGCTGGCAGATAATGGTATTGATCAATATGCCCGTGGCATAGATGCCACTACAGGAAAACCTGTCGTCAATTATGGTAATTATGGTGTGATTTATGACTTTTCTTATAAAATAAAAGGGGAACAAGAAACCAACATACGGCTGAATCCTTGGGGAGGCTGGTTTGCCGGTGCCGGTATCGTCATAAATAACAATAAGGAAGTATTGACTATGTATCCTCCTGGTAAAATTGCTTTTGGGAAAAAGGGAACTGAAACAATTGTTATTTCTTCATCAAAGGGCTACAGTTCCGGAAGAATAATCTTTTCTCCTCCAGGTGCATCGAATCTGCCTGTTCGCATATTTTTTGAGACGATTGAAAATTAGTAAAAAAGAAAGACGCCCGTCCGGTAAATAATTTGCTGGACGGGCGTCTTTTTGTTTTGAAATTAAATGTTTATTAGCTATTGAAAACCGAGAAGCAGACCTATGCGGTATACACCAAAAGCGGCTAACCAGGCAACGCCAATTTCATAAAGCATAATTAAAACGACTTGCCAAAATGAATTTATTTCTCGATACATAGCTGTAATTGCTGCAACGCAGGGCACATAAAGCAACGTAAATGTAAGAAAAGAAAATGCGGTTAAAGGAGTGAAAATTTGACCGAGGGCAGTAACTGCAACTGATTCATCCAAGCTGGCTCCGGTTAATACGGATAAAGTGCTTATAACCACTTCTTTGGCAGCTAAACCTGTAATTAATGCCGTTGCTGCGCGCCAATCACCAAAACCTAAAGGAGAAAAGAAAGGAGCTATGAAAGTACCGATGCTTGCAACCATACTAGCTTCGGCGTTTTCTACCATGTTAAAGCGCAGATCAAAATTTTGCAGCAGCCAAATAATGATACTTGCTAAGAAAATTATAGTAAAAGCTCTGTAAAGGAAATCTTTTGCTTTTTCCCACATATGAAGAACAATATTCTTGGCGGTTGGAAGGCGATAGGCAGGCAATTCCATTACGAAAGGGACGGGGTTGCCCTTGTAGACAAATATTTTCAGCAAAAGACCGGAAAATATAGCAAGAAATATTCCTAGCAAATATAGTGATAACATTATGAGTACTTGATTGTTAGGAAAAAAAGCTGCAACAAAAACTCCATAAATTGGAAGCTTGGCACTGCATGACATAAAAGGCGTTAAAATAATGGTCATCTTGCGGTCGCGTTCACTTGCTAAAGTTCGTGTTGCCATGATTGCCGGTACGGAACAACCAAAACCAATAAGCATTGGTACAAAAGAAGCCCCTGATAAACCGATTTTTCTTAGAAGTTTATCCATTACGAAAGCTATGCGGGCCATGTAACCGGTGTCTTCAAGCATTGAAAGGAAAAAGAACAAAGTCACAATAAGCGGTAGAAAAGATAGAACGCTTCCGATGCCTGCGAAAACACCATCTATTATTAAAGAATGGATGGGAGCGCTTACCCCAGCATCGGCAAGGACTTTGTCGGCAACATCAATAAAGTTACCAATGATAATTTCCAGGCAATCGCTGAGAGTAGCGCCTATAACATTGAAAGTCAACCAAAATACAAGCGCCAGTGTTAAAAGGAAAATAGGGATAGATAAATATTTATGAGTCAAGTATTTGTCTATTAAGTGCGACCTAGCTTGTGCTATAGTTTCACCGACTTTATGGACGGTATCGGAGCAAAGCTTTTCAATGTAACAATAGCGCATGTCGGCAAGAGCTGCCTCGCGATCGGTATCAAGGGCTTTCTCCATATCATCAGTGACATGAGCGATAATATCTATTTCGTTGTCTGTTAATTGCAGTTCCTTGGCAATTGGTTCATCGCCTTCAATTAATTTAGTCGCTGAGAAGCGAAGGGGTAAACCCTTTGCGCGAACTTTCGGCTCTATAAGGTGAGCAATAGTGTGAATAGCTCTATGGACTTCGCCACTGCAGAAATCTAAGCGTTTCGGTAATGTGCTTGCCTCAGCCAACTTAATGGCGCGAAAAACTAATTCCTCTATACCGGCATTTTTATTTGCGGAAATAGGCACAACAGGAACACCTAATGTTTCTTCCAATTTTTGTATATCTATAGAGCTTCCGCTAATAATGATTTCATCCATCATATTTAAGGCAATAATCATAGGAAGGTTAAGTTCCATTAATTGTAGCGATAAATATAGGCTTCGTTCGATGTTAGTGGCATCTATGATGTTTATTATTGCGTTGGGTTTGTCACGCAGGAGTAAGTCTCTAGTTACAATTTCTTCTGAAGTATAAGGGGAAAGAGAGTAAATGCCAGGTAAGTCAATGACAGTAACATCAGGATTGGCAATTAATCGTCCTTCCTTTTTTTTAACAGTCACGCCGGGAAAGTTCCCAACATGTTGGTTGCTTCCAGTTAATTGATTGAAAAGAGTGCTTTTCCCAGAATTTTGATTGCCGACTAAGGCAAAGGTAATTTTCATTCTGATACCTCGATTATTTCAATTTTGTTTGCATCTTCTAATCTTATTGTCAATTCGTAGCTGCGTAAAGAAATTTCGATAGGATCGCCCAAAGGGGCTTTTTTACGAACTAGAATTTTTGTTTTAGGTGTCAGCCCCATATCTAGCAGGCGGCGGCGCAGAGGACCGAATCCGCCAACTTTGGTTATGATTCCAACACGCCCAATATGTAAATCGGCTAAGGTCATGGCAAACATCCTTTCAGTTTGTCTAGGCTAACTTAACGCTAAAAAAAATAGAAATTTCTCTCTATGTAGTGTATTATAAGCTAAATTAAACAACAATTAAAGGGGTAGCCTGATCATTTCTCCTTAATAATTTTATAAAAACTAAAATTATAAATAATTCCAATCAAGTTTTCCTTCAAAGCTTGACATTGATCTCTAAACGATTATAATACTAATTAAGAATTATTATCGAATGGAGAACGGATAATGATTAGACGTAATACCATTCAAAGACAGCTGGTTATGAAAGCTATTCGTGCTTTGAGCAATCATCCCACTGTTGATGAGGTATACAAAGTTATTGTCAAAGAGTATCCAGGTATAAGCAAAGGAACTGTTTATCGCAACATGAAGTCGATGGTAAACGAAGGCTTTTTGAGCAGAGTCAGCAGTCCGTCAGGTGCTGATCGCTTCGAAGAAATTTTGTTCAAGCACTATCATCTTAATTGTCGGCGATGCGGTGCCATTGTTAATGTTCGTATTGATTATCAATCCCACTTGGACTTTTTGGCTGCTAACATAACTAACTATAAGGTTGATAGTCATGACATTGTCTTTCACGGTCTTTGCCCGAGCTGTCAAAAGATTTTGCTTGGTGAAGACGAGTAAGGCTTTGTCAGTTATCTATAATTATTAATACGGAGGAGATGTACGATGGAAAATTTGAAAGGTACTAAAACAGAAGAGAACTTGAAGACAGCATTTGCCGGCGAATCTCAAGCCGCAATGAAGTATTCCTATTATGCAAGCCAGGCAAAAAAAGAAGGCTACAATCAAATCGCTGATATTTTCACGGAGACGTCGGGTAACGAGAGAGAGCATGCCAAACTCTGGTTTAAGGCCTTGCATGACGGCATACCTAATACAGTAGCAAACTTGAATGACGCTGCTGACGGTGAAAATTATGAGTGGAAAGACATGTATGCAGAGTTTGCCAAGACAGCTGAGGAAGAAGGTTTTCCACGTCTTGCTTATTTATTCAAGTCTGTTGCAGCTATCGAAAATGGTCATGAGCAAAGATATCGCAAATTGCTCACTAACATAGAAAATGGTTTGGTCTTTAAACGTGAAGAACAACAAGTCTGGATTTGCGGCAATTGTGGTCATGTTGTTATGGCTACCTGTGCTCCGGAAAAATGTCCTGTTTGCGACCACCCGAAAGCATACTTCCAAATCAAAGCTTGCAATTTCTAATTTAGTGCTTGCTTGAAGATTGTTTTTGGTATCTATGTTTTTAAGTAAATAGAAAATGTCAAAGCATGCAGGCAGTATAAGCGAAGAAAAATCGTTTATACTGCCTGCTTTAATTGTTTGTTATCTTCGGATATAATTAGATGGAGTTAAAACCTTTGTATATGCAAGTGCAGCTATCAAAGGTTTTAAAATAACGGTGAAACATAAGGGGAAAAGTATGAATCATAATAAATTGGTACCAAAACAAACAATAGAAGTTACTGTAACAGGTTTAGGAAGTACCGGTGAAGGTGTCGGCAAGGTTGACGGATTTACAGTTTTTGCCCACGGCGGTTTGCCGGGCGAAGTTGTTAAAGTGAGACTGAACAGTGTAAAAAAGACATATGCTATGGGTGAAGTGACTTCAATCATTAAAGCCTCTTCAGACCGCTGCGTACCCGTCTGCCCGATTTATCAACAATGTGGAGGTTGCCAGTTACAACATTTGAGTTACTCCGCACAGCTTAAAATAAAAACGCAGCAGGTAAAAGACGCATTGTTGCGTATTGGGCATTTGAAAAGTGTTGAAGTAATGCCAACTCTCAGAGCAGAAAATCCGCTATTTTACCGCAACAAGATGCAGTTCCCAGTTGCGTTGGCTGAAGGAAAGCTTGAAATAGGCTGTTTCGCAGCATTCACACACAAGGTAGTTGATGTTGACAATTGTTTCATTCAGAAAGAAAAGAACAATAAAATTATCAATGTGGTGCGCCGCTGGATGCAAGAATACCATATTTCTGCCTATAACGAAGACAAAGGCACAGGCATTGTCCGACATATAATGGGCAGGGTGGGTGTTCACACAGGAGACGTAATGGCAGTACTAGTGACAACTACTTATGATGTGCCGCATTTAAAAGAACTGACTAAAATGCTGCGTGAGGAAGTTCCTGGACTAAAGAGTCTGATCCAGAATATAAATAAAAGACATACAAATGTGATAATGGGACAAAAAGACAGGGTTATATATGGTAAAAGTACCATTCGTGATACCCTGGGGAATTTGAAATTCAATATCTCAGCACAGTCGTTTTTCCAGGTTAATAGTGAACAGGCTGAGAAGCTTTACAACAAAGCAATCGAGTTCGCCGGCCTGACTGGTAAGGAAACGGTTTTTGACGTATATTGCGGAACTGGAACAATAGCATTATATCTCGCCAAGCACGCTAAAGCGGTCTATGGCATAGAAATAGTGCCTCAGGCAATTTCGGACGCACGCCGTAATGCCGAGGATAACCATTGCGATAATGCGACCTTCCTTTTAGGTGATGCAGCTTTAAAATTGCCAGAACTGCTTGAGCAGGGGATTAAGCCTGACGTGGTTTTGCTTGACCCACCGCGTGCCGGTTGCGAGGAGCGTGTTTTGAGTTCAATCGTGCATGTCAAGCCAAGACGTATAGTATATGTTTCCTGCAATCCATCAACCTTGGCAAGAGATTTGGCTTATTTGAGCAGCCACGGTTATGAGGTTCCCCTGGTGCAGCCTGTTGACATGTTCCCTCAGACCGCGCACGTGGAGACGGTCACACTCCTGCAAAGGAAAGAAACAACAAAATAATTTGTAAAGCTAGCAAATCAGTCACAAAACAACTCATTGTGGCTGAAAAATTAATATGTTCCCGCAGACTACTATGGTTGTGGACGTATATATGTTCTGCTGTTCTCATAGACGTTCCACGTCGAGGCTGTGGCGTTGATAGAGCGGAAGTAGCCAGAAACAATAAGGGTTTGAAGCTTTTGGCTGAACTGAATATGTGTTTCTTTTGTTCGCCTAGACGTGAAGTTTAGGCGAATTTTTATTTTAGGGGGGGGGTAAAACTTTTGGGCGAATTTAACTTTTTCGCGAAAGTAAGAAGAGTTTCGCGAAAAAGTATAGAAAAATTAATGTTAGCAAATATTTCACGTGGTTGTATTGATAGCAAGAAAAGATAGGTAAAGGGTTGAAAAGAAATTTTACTCAGAAATCATCAACCAGATATATTGACAAAATCATCTTATTTGTGCCATAGTATTAAATAGATTTGTAAATCTACTGAATGGAGGGCGGTTCTATGATAAAAAACAACATTGAAAAAGATATTAAAATAAAATGTGTTGAAGCTGATACAACACAAGCTGCTTTGGCTGAAAAAATAGGAAAAACCGTACAGTATGTGAATCGTATCGTAAAGAAAGATGATGGTGTTATAAATAAAACCTTTATTCAAATGATGGAAGGATTAGGTTATGACATTAGACTTACCTACGAAAAACGGGAGGAGAAATGACGATGAATAAACAGCAATTGGCTTCTACAATTTGGCAATCAGCAAATCAGATGCGTTCCAAGATAGAAGCAAACGAATACAAGGATTACATCCTCGGTTTTATGTTTTATAAGTACCTTTCAGAAAGTGAAATTCAGTTTTTGAAAGACGAAGGCTATAAAGATGGCGATATAAAAAAAGTCAGTGAGGAGGATGTTCAACTGGCAAAGCACATTCGCCAGAATATTGGATATTTTATCTCATATAACAATTTGTTCTCTACATGGCTCGAGAAGGGCGATGATTTTAATATTGCCAATGTTCGTGATGCTCTAAATGCATTTGATTTAAACATAGAGGAGACCTATAAGAAGATTTTTGAGAACATCTTTAAGACCCTGCAGTCTGGTCTTTCTAAATTGGGTGATACAGCTCAAAAGCAGACTAAGTCAGTAAAGAGCTTGTTAAAGCTAATTAGACGAATTCCTATGGATGGCAAGCAGGATTATGATATTCTAGGATTTATTTATGAATATCTTATCAGCATGTTTGCAGCCAATGCAGGAAAAAAGGCTGGAGAATTCTACACCCCGCATGAGGTGTCAATTCTGATGTCTGAAATTATAGCTGAAAATTTAAAGAACAAAGAGCACATTAGAATCTATGATCCAACATCTGGCTCTGGATCTCTACTTATCAATATAGGTACATCAATTAGTCGATTTATCTCTGGTGAGAATAAGGTCGATTACTATGCGCAGGAGTTGAAGGAAAACACATATAACCTTACTCGTATGAATTTGGTTATGCGTGGTATCAACCCTACAAACATTAATGTACGAAATGGCGATACTTTAGAGGATGATTGGCCTTTCTTTGAAAATGACCAAAATAGAGAGCAGACTTATCGGCTAGTCAGGGTGGATGCTGTAGTTTCTAATCCACCGTATTCTCAAAAATGGGACCCAAAAGATAAAGAATATGACCCTCGTTATAAAGAGTTTGGCGTAGCTCCAAAAGCAAAAGCAGACTATGCATTCTTGCTGCATGAGCTATATCATTTAGAAGATGATGGTATTATGACCATCGTTTTACCACATGGTGTATTATTCCGTGGTGGTGAAGAAGGTAAAATCAGAGAAACGCTTATCGAAAGAAATCACATAGAGGCCATCATCGGTTTGCCTGCAAACATATTCTTTGGAACATCTATTCCTACGGTTGTTATGGTGTTGAAAAGAACACGTAAGGATTCTGATGTGTTGATTATTGACGCTTCAAAAGGATTTGAAAAAGCAGGGAAAAATAACAAACTTCGTGCCTGTGATATTAAAAAGATTGCAGATGCTGTGAGACTCAGACAGCCTGTTGAAAAATATGCAGCTCTTGTGACCAAAAAGAAAATTCGTGAAAATGAATATAACCTAAATATTCCTAGATATGTGGATTCTTCTGATGATCCAGAAACTTGGGATATTCGGGCGACTATGTTTGGTGGCATTCCGATGCACGAAGCCGCATTACTTAAGGAGTATTGGGATACATTCCCTGGTCTTTTTGATGCGCTATTCAAAGAGATGTCTGAAGGTTATTTAATAATTCCACACGAGGACATCCAAGCTGTCACCCTAGAGGTTCCTTCCATCGAAGAATACAGACAGGTTTTTGCTGCGAGTTTTGATGGTTTTTATAAATCCTTGCATGATTCTCTCATCGAAGATATTTTGGATGTAAACGCGCAAGGCAAAAAGGATGAAGTGTGTCAAGAGATTTTCAATCGTATTTCAAAGGTCAAACTCTTGGATAAATATAAAGCCTACCAAATCTTATCGGAAAATTGGGACGTTATTGCGACTGATTTAGAAATGATACAGAGTGAAGGGTTTGAAGCAATTTTCCAAGTTGACCCCAATATGGTTATTAAAAAGAAATCAGATGACGATGATGAAGTGCCAGAAGTACAGGAAGGCTGGAAAGGCCGTATTCTTCCTTTTGAATTGGTGCAGCAAGAAATACACGCAGATGAACTGAATGAGATTATCGCTCTTGAAAATCGTTTGCGTGAAATCGCTTCTATCTATACTGAAGTTTTAGAGTCATTGGAAGATGACGAACTTGAAGGAAGCACAGTGACTGAAGAAAAGGATTCTTTTGTTGCGAAGGAAGTCAAAATTTTTGTAGCAGAGGCATTAAAAGACGTAGATAGCCCGGAAATTACAGCCCTTCAAAAATTTCTAATACTTTCAAAAAAGAAAGATAAGTTAGATTATATTGCTGCAACCAATCAAGTTGCGTGGGATAAGATGGATGCAAATAAGGATGGCACTTATGGCAAACCCGCTATTAACAGTCGCATTGCGCAATTGCAGATGGAATACGATTTCCCTGAAGACTCTTTTGAGGCAAAGATGAAGCAAGTGCTTATGCTGATGGAGGAAGAAACACAAAGTAAGCGTGAACTTCGAATTAAAAAGGATGAGCTCCATTTAAAAACAAAAAATACAATTGAAAATATGGATGAAGATACAGCATTGCGACTTTTGGATTTGAAATGGATTGAACCGTTTGTAAGTGGAATATTCCAGTTGCCAGAAGACATGATTAATCAGATGATTTCCAAAATCATCATACTGAACAATAAATATGCTACTACATTTGCTGATATTGAAGAAGGTATAACTGAGGTTAGCGAAACCTTGTCTAAGATGCTTGGTGATCTTACTGGAAATGTATCTGACATGGAAGGGTTGGCAGAATTTAGAAAGAGTCTGGGGGTTTAAGTATGGATGAAGAAAGATTAATACCAAGCCTTAGATTTTCTGGATATAAAGATTTTTGGGAAAGACATAAATTGGAGCATTATCTTAATGTTTCCACAGAAAAAAATACGGAAGAGTCTTTTGGAAAAGAGGATGTCTTATCTGTATCTGGTGATTTTGGTATAGTAAATCAAATAAAATTCCAAGGGAGATCATTTGCAGGAGCTTCAACAACCAATTATGGAGTGGTTAACACAGGTGATGTTGTGTATACTAAATCTCCACTGAAAGCAAATCCTTTTGGTATTATCAAAACAAACAAAGGACCCACTGGAATTGTATCTACTCTTTATGCCGTTTATCATCCAAAAGAAAATGTTTACCCCGATTTCATCCAAGTTTATTTTGAACAAAATGCAAGAATGAATCAATACATGCATCCCTTAGTAAATAAAGGTGCAAAAAACGACATGAAAGTATCAGATGCAAATGCATTAAAGGGGGAAGTCGTTTTTCCAAAAGTGGATGAAGAAAAAAACATTGTAGAATATTTTATGAATATTGACCAACTTGTTACACTTCATCAGAATGAGTATGATAAGTTGCTGATTATGAAAAAAGCTATGTTGGAAAAAATGTTCCCTAAGAATGGTAGCAAAGTGCCGGAAGTACGATTTTCTGAATTTGATGGAGCGTGGGAGTATCGAAAATTGGGAACTATTTCTGATAAAATAACGGAAAAAAATGTCTATATGGAATTTACAGAAACTTTCACTAATTCTGCTGAATATGGAATTATTAATCAAAGGGATTTTTTCGATCATGATATAGCTAAGCAGGACAAAATAAACGGCTATTATATAGTACATCCAGAGGACTTTGTTTATAATCCACGTATTTCAACAACGGCACCTGTAGGACCGATTGGGCGTAACAAATTAGGAAGATGTGGAGTGATGTCACCTCTATATACTGTATTTAGACCGAAAGAAGTGGATAATAGTTTTCTTGAGCAATTTTTTAAGAGCAGTCACTGGTATTCTTTCATGCGGTTTAACGGGGATACAGGTGCTCGCTCGGATAGGTTTTCTATCAAAGATGCCACATTCTTTGAAATGCCGATTCCTTTTCCAAAAGTAGAGGAACAACGACGTATTGGTCAATATCTTGCTGGATTGGATGTTCTTATTTCTCTCAAAGAGAAAAAGCTAACTAAGCTAAAAAATATCAAGGCGGGTTGCTTAGAAAAAATGTTTGTGTAAATTAGGGGGGTGAGTTATATGTCTGAAATTATATATACAGAAGAAAAAGACTTTGAAGATGCCGTCATTAAAGCCCTGATTGAATATGGCTGGGAACCGGATGTTATACGATATCCTAGCGAAGAAGATTTGATTCAAAACTGGGCAAACATTCTTTTTAATAATAACAAGCAGAATACACGTTTGAATGATTGTCCTCTGACCGCAGGTGAAATGGATCAGATTATAAATCAGGTAAAGGCGCTACAGTCACCACTTCTACTGAATGAATTTATCAACGGTAGAAGTATTTCAATCACTCGCGATAACCCAGAAGATCAACTACATCTTGGAAAAGAAGTTAGTTTGAAGATTTATGACCGTCAAGAAATTGCCTTAGGCCAAAGCCGATACCAAATTGTACAGCAACCACAATTCAAGACTAAGTCTCCTATTCTCAACAATAGGAGAGGAGACTTGGTGTTACTTATTAATGGAATGCCAGTAATTCACCTAGAGTTAAAACGTAGTGGTATCCCAGTAAGCGAAGCGTATAACCAGATTGAGAAATATTCCCACGAAGGTGTATTCCGTGGAATATTTTCTATGGTTCAGATTTTTGTGGCAATGCAGCCAAAGGAATCAGTTTATTTTGCCAATCCGGGTGAAGGTGGCGTGTTTAATAAGGCGTTCTACTTCCATTGGGCTGACGTTAATAATAATCCCATCAATGATTGGCATACTTTCGTGCAAAGGTTTTTGTATATACCTATGGCACACAAGTTAATCGGTTTCTATACGATTGCAGATACTGATGATGGAATTCTTAAGGTTATGCGAAGCTATCAGTATTATGCTGCTGTAGGCATTGCTGACATTGTGGCAGATAAGAAAAGCCACTGGGATGACGGTAAGCAGTTGGGAGGCCATATTTGGCATACAACTGGCAGTGGTAAAACTATGACCAGCTTTAAGGCGGCGCAGTTGATTGCCAGTAACCATGATGCAGAGAAGGTAGTATTCTTGGTTGACCGTAAAGAACTAGGTATTCAATCCTTAAAAGAATACCGTTCTTTTGCATCTGAAAGTGAATCAGTACAGGCAACTGAAAATACGACGATTCTGACTTCTAAATTGAAAAGTGATGATCTTGATAATACGCTAATTGTTACCTCTATTCAGAAACTCAGTAATATTACTGCTGAGGATTCTGGATTAAATGATGCAGACCTCAAAGCAATACAGCGTAAGCGCATGGTTATCATTATTGATGAATGTCATCGTTCTACATTCGGAGATATGCTGATTGACATCAAGAATACTTTTAAGAATGCTATTATTTTTGGTTTCACCGGAACACCAATACAGGATTTAAATGCAAAGAAAGACAGTACCACCCCTACTATTTTTGGAGATGAAATTCATAGATATACTTTAGGAGATGGAATTAGAGACAAGAATGTACTTGGGTTTGATCCATACCTTGTTCGTATCTATGATGACAATGATTTGAGGGAACAAATTGCATTGGAAAAGGCAAAAGCATCTTCTCAGCAGGAAGCCATGAGCGACCCCAAAAAGAAGAAAATATTTCTCAAATATATGGATTCATCACAGGTGAAAATGTACGGAGAGCTTGTTAATGGTAAATGGATTAGTGGTATAGAGGATTACATTCCAAACGAGCAGTATCAAACACCTGAATATAAGATGGGAATTATTACTGATATTAAAAAGAAATGGCCCCTTTATAGCCGAGACAGACAATTTCATGCCATTTTTGCAACCAGCAGTATTCCAGAAGCAGTAGAGTACTATCGTCTGATGGTAAAGGAAATGCCGGAACTAACGATTACGGCTGTGTTCGATCCGTCTATTGATAACGAGGGTGGTGGCTCTCTAGAAAAGGAAGACGGCATTGTAGAAATGTTGGATGCCTATAACAGTAAGTTCTCTCAATCTTTCTCCATTGCTTCTTACGATAAATTTCGTAAAGATGTTAGTTTGCGCATGTCACATAAAAAGCCTTATGAACGCTTGGGCAAAGATGAGCAAATTGACATTTTGATTGTTGTAAATCAAATGCTAACTGGATTTGATTCTAAGTGGGTTAATACGTTATACCTAGATAAAGTTATGGAATACGAAAATCTTATCCAGGCATTTTCTAGAACCAACCGTCTCTATGATATGGCAGAGAAACCTTTCGGAATCATAAAATACTATCGACGTCCTAACACCATGGAGAAAAATATTGAAGCCGCGGTAAAAGCCTACTCGGGAGATGTTCCAACAGGTCTTTTTGTAGACAAGCTCCCCAATAACCTCAGACATATGAATACTCTGTATTTGGGTATTGAGCAGCTCTTCAAAAATGCTGGTATTGAGAGCTTTGAAAAGTTACCAGAGGATTCAGCTACAATAGCAAAGTTTGCTAAAGATTTCAAATTGTTTGTAACGCATTTGGAAGCTGCATTGATTCAGGGATTTGTCTGGTCTAGAAAATTTTATCCAGACGAGAGTCAGGTTGAGGATGCTATTGAAGTAGCATTTGATGAGATGACATATTTGACCCTCCTTGCCAGATACAAAGAACTTTCAAGAGGCGGTGGCGGAGGCCGAGGTGGAGATGTTCCATACGAGGTGGATATACATATCACTGAATATGATACTGGAAAAATTGACGCTAACTATATGAATTCCAATTTTGATAAGTATGTCACATTGATACAGGGCGATACCGATCCTGAAATTGTGGCTGCGGCATTAAAAGAACTACATAGATCTTTTTCCATGTTATCTCAAGAAGAACAACGCTACGCTGAACGATTTGTACATGCTGTAGAGAATGGAAAAGCAGATTTAGTTCCTGGAAAAACTTTCAGGCAGTATATTGCAGATTACATGAAGGCAGACGAATATGCCAGAATTAATCGTGTTGTTAGGCGACTTGGTTGTAGATTTAATCTTCTTCGTGAACTGTTGGAGAGAAAAGTTAATAGCAGCACTCTTGATAATTATGGTAAATTTACAGAACTTAAAAATTCGGTAAATAAGATTAAAGCTAGAGAGTTTTTTAAGCTTGTTCTACGAAACGAGTATGTTGAACTTAGATTACCATTATATTGTGAAGAGTATCTTCGTTTCTTCTTGTTAAGTGGAGGACAAGATCCATACCTAAATGTGAGTGACGAAGAAATGCCTACGCAGCCAAAGGATAAAGGATCAGAATCGGATGCACCAAATGTTGGAGTTGTTCTTACGGAAAATGATTATGTTGGAAAAAAGACAGTTTCAACGGTAAAAAGTAAAACGCTGACCAACTGGTACTCTGAAAGTAAAGCAGTAGCAAGCACAGTGAAAACGGATTGTTTTGCCTATGTGGACAATAAGGTTTGTCTGGCATCTTCTCAATATATTCAACGAACTGACGATGGTCACCTTGAATTAACAGAATATGCAAAAGCTCATGAGGAAGAATGTTTTCTTCAATTCATTGTGGATGAAAATGATGGAAAATTGCACTATGTGAAACTTCCCGCAGCAAAAGCAGATGTGACATTCAATTATTATGATGAGATAAGTGAAGAATTACTTACTCAATATGGACTGGTAAATGAAATGTCTAAAGAAATGCTGAAAGCTATTGGGGAATCAGAGTTTGGAGATGCATTGACAAAGCTTATGGATAAACATATTTGCAATTACTCGGGTAGATTGTTGAAAAGTGTAACCGGCTTGGACATCAGAACCATCAGTAATATGAAAAAAGGCGAAAACCTTACCAAGCTAAATGTTATTTCTGCTTGTCTCGGAATTCATATTCCATATAGGGTAAGTGACCGAATGCTACAATTAGCAGATCTTAGTTTAAACATGGCTTCGCCTGGTAAAATAGGTGCGGATAATGAAACTTATGATATGTTGTTACATCTTAAATGGGCTACTGATTACGGGGATGTGTATGATGAGCTTAAAGAACAAAGTTTAGATTATCTTATTCACCAGCCACCATTATAAGTCGATATTTTACTAATTAGACCGGATTGTATTTCCCGTCTCTTTTTTAAAAAAATTTTGATGAACTTAATTCATCGGATATTTATTTTTCGTTAGATATAAAAGCGACTATTATTCTTAAATAAGGAACAGTGTATATGAAAATATGTACTGTTCCTTATTTTTTTGTCTCAAAAACACTATTTGCCTGAAAGAGATGTGTTGAAGTTGCTTCAACGAGCAAAAATTGCGAAAAGTGTAATATGAAGAAGTAGTAAAAAACTAAGGATTCTAACCTATAAGATGAGCTACTGTGCAGACCGATTTTAAGGAGGTGAATTAAATGCGTGAGATTCGCAATCCGGAAAACAGACTCATGTACTGTGTTGACGAGAAAGCAAAAGCTGTAGAACGGCTGGAAAAAGGATGGATAACTCGAATCGAGTTCAAAGATGACGGAACATTTGAAATTACACATCGCAAGAAGCCCGCCGCATGAAGCAACACAATTGAATATGTATAATCCGCGAGACCGCTAGACGGCAGTACGGGATACCTGAAAAGGTATTTCACTGCCGTCTTTTGTTGTCTTACGGATGATAAACGGCTCTCGCGGTTTTCAAAAATTTGAAAATCGGGGGAGTCAATCATGTTAATTAACTACAAGAACGCAGACGGCAAAATTATCGAACTGGAGGTATCTGAAGAAGTCGGAACCTTCTATCTGGAGTCAATTGAAGCTGAAAAGAAAAATGATCGCAAAAATTCTCGAAGAGATCGCCATACCTCACTTGAAAAAGTCGAAGGATTTTTGTTTCAAGACACTAATGGCCATACGGTCCTAATTTATAACAAACCAGAAAAGCCAAAGCATTCATTCAATTACGAAGCTCAATTTGAGGCACAGATTGCTGGTGATGACAATATCGACAAACTGCTTTCCTGTCTGAATGAACACCAGCAATTCCTGATTCGCAAATGCCTGCTGGAGGGATGGTCATATACCGACCTAGCTAAGCTTGAGGTAAAAGACGAATCTGCAATCCGCCATGCCGTGGATCGTGCAAAGAAAAAACTAATGAAAGTTTTGAAATAAGGCCGTCCGAATTTGCCCATTTCCCTGGTATATAGCAGAAGGTGCAAAAAATATACCTTCAGAAAGGCAAGGTGATCAAATGAAACACATGCTCAGAATTAGTGTTTCTAAGGAACCGAATGATGGCGCTATTGTTGGCTGCCGACATGTCACTGTGCGGGAACGGTTGTTGCGGCTCCTGCTCGGTGACAAACGACAACTGACCGTCATAGTCCCTGGAGACAGCGTAAAGGTTCTATCAATTATTGAAGTGGGAGGTGAAGCTCGTGAACAAAATCAAGCTTCTACTTAATCTGGCTCATGACTTGCGTTCTCTATCAGACAGCATTCAAGCGGTTGCTGAAGTAACGGCTGAAACAGAAACTGATGAAACAGCGCAATCGGAAGCGCCAGTATCTTCAAAGGAATCGGAACCATTGGCTAAGGCGGTAACGCTGGAACAGGTTCGTGCGGTGCTGGCTGACAAAAGTCAGCAGGGCTTTACTGCTGATGTACGGACATTGCTGGAGAAGCATGGTGCGCCAAAACTCAGTCAGATCGATCCGGCAAACTATGCTGCACTCATGGCCGATGCGGAGAGTCTGAAATGAACGAAGAAAAAGGACATGCACTGCTTTCTGCTTCCGGTGCGCATCGCTGGCTGAACTGCACTCCATCCGCGCGGTTGGAGCGGGAGTTTGATGATGATAGCGGAGAAGCCGCAGCCGAAGGTACAGCCGCCCACGCGCTTTCGGAACATAAGCTGCGGCGAGCTCTGAAGTTGCGTTCAAAAAAGCCTGTATCCAAATATGATTCTGACGAGATGGATATTCACACAGATGGATACGTGGAATTCGTACAGGAAGTGATTGAACAGGCAAAACAAACCTGCATTGACCCCAAAGTGTTGATTGAACAGCGTCTGGAGTTTTCCAAATATGTGCCGGACGGCTTTGGTACCGGCGACTGCCTAGTGATCGCGGACGGAATACTCCACATCATCGATTTCAAATATGGACAGGGTCTATTAGTGGTAGCTGAAGACAATCCACAGATGAAACTATACGCACTCGGCGCACTGGAACTGTTTGATGGCATTTATGACATTACCACGGTTTCCATGACAATTTACCAACCGCGTCGTGAAAACGTTAGTACGTATACGGTTTGTAAGGAAAGTCTATCTCAGTGGGCAGATGAAGTGCTGCGGCCGTTAGCGCAGCTTGCTTTTGAAGGGAGTGGGGAATACTGCTGCGGTGATTGGTGTCGGTTTTGCCGGGCGGCGGTGAAGTGCCGCGCTCGTGCTGAGGAAAAACTCAAGCTAACCCAGCTCGAATTTGCTTTGCCACCACTTCTTACTGATGCAGAAATAGAAGGTATTCTGGCCAAGCTGGACGAGCTTACTGCGTGGGCAAGTGATATCAGGGCCTATGCACTGGAAGCCGCTATCAATCATGGAAAGCATTGGAATGGTTTCAAACTGGTGGCAGGACGTTCCAATCGCAAGTATGCTGACGAAGATGCTGTCGCAGAGACGGCAAAAGCGGCTGGCTATCACGATATCTATAGTCAAAGCCTGATTTCCATTACCGAGATGGAACGGCTTATGGGTAAAGCAAAGTTTAATGAAATTCTCGGGGACCTTGTTGAAAAGCCGCAAGGGAAACCATCGCTGGTGCCGATCTCAGACAAGCGACCGGCAATCAATGTATCAAGTGCAAAAATAGATTTTATGGAGGAATAAACTATGACAAACACAGCCAACAAAGAAAATACAGGGAGTAGAATCAATTCAACCAAGGTCGTCACCGGTGTAGCCCGTCTGTCCTACGCAAACGTCTGGGAACCAAAATCGATCAATGGCGGTGCGGAAAAATATAGCGTGAGCCTAATCATTCCCAAATCAGATAACAAGACACTTACTGCCATTCAAAAAGCTATCGATTCGGCAATCGAGGAAGGTCGAGGAAAATTCGGTGGCAAGATTCCGAACAAATCGGTACTCAAACTTCCATTGCGTGATGGAGATATCGATCGACCAGATGATGAAGCCTATGCTAACTGTTATTTCGTTAATGCCAATAGCAGCAGCGCGCCGGAAATCGTAGACAAGGCGCGCGAACCAATCTTGAACCGCTCGGAAGTCTACTCAGGTGTCTATGCAAGGGCTAGCATCAATTTTTACGCATTTAATTCTAATGGCAATCGTGGTATCGCCTGCGGTCTCGGCAATATACAGAAAGTACGTGATGGTGAGCCGCTTGGCGGGAAAACAAGTGCCGCAGATGATTTCGCTTCTGACTATGACGGCGACGATTTTCTGGAATAAGAATACAAAAAGTTGGAACAGGGCGGCAGAAATTTTGCCGCCTTTTTCCCTTATGGAGGACGTATGAAAAATCTTAGTATCGACGTGGAAACGTATAGCGGTGCTGACCTAAGCAAATGTGGAGTGTACAAGTATTCTGAGTCACCAGATTTTGAAATTATGTTACTAAGCTATTCAGTCGACGGCAGTCCGGTCAAGACAGTAGATATTGCCAGTTGTGAACGATTGCCGGAAGAAATAAAAGAAGCCATAACTGATCCGCTGGTCATGAAATGGGCGTTTAACGCACAGTTCGAAAGGGTTTGCTTGTCAAGATATCTTGGACAGTGTCTCAAACCAGAATCCTGGCGCTGCACAATGGTGTGGGCAGCATATATGGGATTACCACTTTCATTAGTGGGTGTGGGCGTAGTGCTTGGATTAGAGAAACAAAAGTTGAAAGAAGGTAAAGACCTCATTCGCTATTTTTCTATGCCTTGCAAGGCCTCAAAAACAAACGGCGGTCGCAAGCGCAATTTGCCTATTGATGCACCTGGAAAATGGGCACAGTTCAAGGCCTACAATGTACGAGATGTAGAAACAGAAGTGGCTATCCAAGAACGCCTCCAGAAATTCCCAGTACCGATGGAAGAGTGGCTAAATTATGCACTCGACCAAAAGATCAACGATCGAGGGATTTGTCTCGACATGAAATTGGTTTACGAGGCAATAAGCTGTGATGAACAGGCGCGAGCAGAGCTATCGACAACAATGAGATTACTTACGCAAATAGAGAATCCAAATTCTGTTGCCCAGATAAAGGATTGGTTGGCAGAGAACGGACTCGAAACAGAAACGTTGGGCAAGGCGGCGGTCAAAGAACTTCTCAAAACTGCCCCCGAGTCGATAGGGGATGTGCTCGCCCTGCGGCAAGCTCTCGCCAAATCCAGCGTGAAGAAATATACCGCGATGACCAACGCTGTCTGTAAGGACGGCAGAGCCAGAGGGTTACTCCAGTTTTATGGCGCAAATCGAACCGGTCGCTGGGCTGGCCGTCTGATTCAAGTGCAAAACCTCCCACAGAATCATTTGCCGGATCTGGCGGAGGCACGCAGCCTTGTTAAGTTTGGCAACTTCGCTGCTTTGGATATGCTTTATAGTTCGGTGCCAGAAGTTTTATCTGAACTGATTCGAACGGCGTTTGTTCCGCAATCCGGCCTTCAATTTCTCGTTGCTGATTTCAGTGCTATTGAAGCAAGGGTTATTGCTTGGCTGGCGGGAGAAACGTGGCGTAATGAAGTGTTTGCGAGTCACGGCAAGATCTATGAAGCTTCAGCAAGTCAGATGTTTCATGTTCCTATTGATGAAATCACCAAGGGCAGTCCACTTAGGCAGAAGGGGAAAATCGCAGAACTTGCTCTTGGCTACGGTGGCTCAGTTGGGGCGCTGAAGGCGATGGGTGCACTAGAGATGGGTGTCAACGAAGATGAACTCCAGCCACTGGTGAAGGCTTGGCGCTCTGCAAATCACAACATCGTTCAGCTATGGTGGGATGTGGACAAAGCGGCTATGACTGCAGTCAGAGAAAGGACAGCAGTTGATACCCACGGTATTCACTTTGAGTGCAAAAGCGGCATGCTGTTTATTATCTTGCCGTCAGGTCGACAACTATCCTATGTAAAACCGCGAATTGGAGAGAACCGTTTCGGCAATGAGTGTGTAACCTACGAAGGGATTGGAAGCACAAAAAAGTGGGAGCGCATTGAAACCTACGGCCCAAAGCTTGTAGAAAATATCGTGCAGGCTATTAGTCGTGATCTGTTGTGTCATGCTATGCGGCGACTTGAAGACGTTGGGTTTCCCATTGTGATGAGTGTGCATGATGAAGTAGTGCTTGAAGTAGCAAGCAGCGTTTCTTTAGAAGAAGTTTGCCGCATCATGGCTGAAACTCCGCCTTGGGCAAAAGGACTTTTACTTCGTGCCGATGGGTATGCGTGCCCATTTTATAAAAAAGATTAATAAGTTTTTGGCAAACCGTCCGAATTCGTTCGTTTTCCTGGTTTACAGTGAAGGCCATAAAAACTGAGCCTTCGGAAAGGACTATCAAAATGAACGAACTTCAGATTTTTTCTTACGAGGGTAACGACGTCAGGACTATCCAGAAAGATGGTGATCCATGGTGGGTGCTCAAAGATATTTGCACGGTACTAGAAATCGGAAATTCCAGAATGGTCGCAGACCGGCTGGATGACGACGAAAAGGGTGTAAGTATTATTGACACCCCTGGCGGAAAGCAAGCAGTGACAGTTATTAGCGAAAGCGGACTATACAATGTGATACTTCTTTCTCGTAAGCCAGAAGCTAAACAATTCAAACGCTGGGTTACTCATGAGGTTTTGCCGCAAATCAAGCGGCACGGCGCGTATCTGACAACTGACAAGCTCGAAGAACTCATGAATGACCCTGACTCTTGGATTCAACTACTAACTGCGCTTAAACAAGAGCGGCATGAGAAAGCTCAACTGCAATTGCAGACAGTTAAAGATAAACCTAAGGTGGTTTTTGCTGATGCGGTGGCGGTATCTGAAGGAACCATCTTGATTGGTGAACTAGCTAAGATTCTTAAAGGCAACGGCATTGATATCGGCCAGAATCGTTTGTTTGAACGGCTCCGTCAGGACGGTTTCCTGATTAAGCGGCAAGGAACGGATTACAACGCACCGACACAGCGAGCCATGGAGATCGGACTGTTTAAGGTTAAAGAAACTGCAATCACTCACTCGGATGGACATGTCACTATAAGCAAGACGACCAAGGTAACTGGCCGCGGACAGCAATATTTCGTTAATTATTTCTTGGGTAGAGGAGACAGTAGCTATGGACAAGCGTAACTGCGAACATTATTTAGATCCCACTGCTGCTGAAGCCTTGGAGAATGTGGTACGGGAAGAGAGGGCCAAGGCAAAACAATATCGTCCGCTTGTTTATATTTGTTCGCCGTATACGGGAGAGATTGAGTACAACGTAAGCCGAGCCCGAGGCTATTGCAGGCTTGCGGTTTATAAAGGCTGCATACCGCTTGCACCACATCTTCATTATCCTCAGTTTCTAGACGATGATGACCAAGAACAGCGCAAGCTTGGACTATTCTTTGCCTTGGTTTTACTCAGTAAGTGCGATGAAATGTGGATTTTTGGCCACAGTGACTCGGAAGGCATGGTGAGAGAAATTGAAGCAGCAGAGCGACGGAATATTCTCATACGACATTTCAATGATAAAGGTGAGGAGGAAACGGGTGGATGAAGATTGCTATCGGCAATAGCCGGATGGACAAGAAGTGGAAGAACAAAGACTTTTCATGGGAAGATTTTAAGGCTGTGGCCCGTACCACCAGGAGAACTACTGAAACAGTATCAGAGTTTAGAAAATTGAGTAAGCCACAGCAGGATGCAATTAAAGATATCGGTGGTTTTGTCGGCGGTGCGCTGCGAGAGGGTAAGCGCCGGAATGGTTATGTACTTTGCCGCTCACTGCTGACATTAGATATGGACTATGCAACACCAGGTGTGTGGGAACAGATAGAAGTTCTTTATGATTGGGCCTGCTGCATCTACAGTACGCATAAGCATACGCCAGAAGCGCCTCGCCTAAGACTGATCATTCCACTAGCCCGCGAGGTCAGCGAGGATGAGTACCCAGCGCTTGGCCGTATGGTAGCCAGCGACGTCGGCATAGACGCTTTCGACGACACTACCTATGAACCATCGAGACTGATGTATTGGCCATCCACTCCGGCTGACGGGGAATTTGTATTTCGGGAAAAAGACGGGGAGTTTCTTGACCCGAACCAGTATCTCGCCCGCTACGCGGATTGGCGCGATTGCGCGATGTGGCCGACGTCTAAACGACAGTCGGAAGTAATGCATAAGCAGATTGCAAAACAAGCTGATCCGCTATCAAAAGGTGGAGTTCCAGGGGCGTTTTGTCGGTCGTATTCGATTGCGGACGCTATTGATACATTTCTTTCGGATATTTACGAACCATCCGTTATACCTGGTCGCTTTGACTACAAGCCAGCTGACAGTAGCGCTGGCGTGGTTGTCTATGACGATAAATTCGCTTACAGCCATCATGCGACAGACCCCGTTTGTGGAAAGTTATTAAACGCCTTTGACTTGGTGCGACTTCATAAATTCGGTGATCTTGAGGAAAAGGCATCATTTACGGCAATGGCAGATTTCGCCGTCCAGGACGAGCGGGTCAAAGCACAGCTCGCCGAAGAACGCCTGCATCAAGCAGAGACAGAATTTTTGGATGAAGCTAACTGGCAGAATCAGCTGGAACTCGAAAAGTCTGGTGATGTCAAAGATACCCTGACAAACATATCAATCATCTTGCGCTGTGATCCAGCACTCAAGCCCATCGTATTCAATCAGTTCAAGAGCATGATTGATGTGGTTGGCGAGTTGCCGTGGCCGCAGGTGAAACCTGGCTGGAGCGATACGGACATAGCTTGTGCCAAGCTGTATTTTGAACGTAACTACGGAATATGGTCACCGGCCAAGTTCAAGGATGCCCTGCTAGGAGTGGTGTCGGCAGAGCGGCTGTATCATCCGATCAAAGAATACCTTGGTTCCCTCCAGTGGGACGGCAATGAGCGTATCGACACCTTGCTTATCGACTATCTTGGCGCAGATGATACGCCGTATGTTCGAGCAGTGACGCGCAAAACACTTGTGGCGGCAGTTGCTCGTATATACAGGCCAGGAATAAAGTTTGATTCTATTCTAGTGTTAAATGGGGCTCAAGGGATCGGCAAGTCAACGTTTTTCTCCCGCCTAGGTGGAAAATGGTATTCGGATTCACTCGCTATTTCTGATATGAAAGATAAGACCGCACCTGAGAAACTTCAGGGTTACTGGATATTGGAACTTGGCGAATTGGCCGGCATCAAAAAACTGGACGTAGAAACCGTGAAATCGTTCATCACTCGCGTAGATGATAAATACCGCCAGTCTTACGGGGTCACGGTGGAAAGTCATCCCAGGTCCTGCATCATCGTTGGAACTACCAATAGTGATGGCGGATTCTTGCGTGACATTACTGGCAATCGACGTTTTTGGCCAGTACGCGTAACAGGGTCAGGAAAATACCGGGCCTGGGAACTTCAAGAGGTGGACCAAATTTGGGCGGAGGCTATCGAGAAGTATCGTTCCGGTGAAGACCTCTTCCTTAAAGGCAGTCTGGCAGATGAAGCAATCACCCAGCAGCGCGACGCTATAGAAGGCGACGATCGCGAAGGTCTGGTGACGGAGTACCTCGATGCGCTGCTTCCGGAGGAGTGGGAAAAGCTGGATTTATATGCTAGACGGAGCTTCCTTGGTGGTAGCGAGTTTGGCGGTGAAGTGCGAATCGGTACTGTTCCGCGCGAGCAGGTTTGCATTATGGAAATTTGGTGCGAGTGTTTTGGCAAAAACCGCGAAGCTATCAAGAAATCCGATTCCTACGAAATTGAGGGTATTTTGAATAGAATTGGCGGCTGGACGAAATTTACGGGCAACAAGACAGGAAAGAAAAATCTGGCACTGTATGGCCCGCAACGCATTTTTGTCCGAGTTTATGACGTGCCAGAGTGATTTAAGCACAACTTCAGCATGGTGCATCGGCATAAGCCGAAAACAGCAGTTTAAAAGGAATGTAGCTGTGCCTGTTCCGATTGTGCCTTTGTTTCTTATATGAATATGTGGGTATTAAAGAAAAGAAAGAACGGATGGGCACGTAATACGCCTATACGCGCGTAAAGAGTTTAAAACACTTGGGCACAACGATCGGCACAAGAAGGGGGAGCCAATGCGAGAAAAAATCATCGAACAAAAGCTGGTTCGGGCGGTAAAGAGGGCTGGCGGGTTGGCTGTAAAGTTTACTTCGTCTGGTTTTGATGGAATGCCGGACCGTCTGGTGATATTACCAAAAGGTTGGATTGCTTTTATAGAAGTGAAAGCGCCTGGATTGAAGCCGCGACCATTGCAGGTTAAAAGGCATGAAATGCTCAGGCATTTGGGATGTAGGGTGTTTGTGTTGGATGATGAAAGGCAGATACCCGCATTGTTGATAAAGATGATGGGAGGAGGTGGTACCACATGAATTTCACACCGCATGCGTATCAAAAACACTCGATTGATTATATTCTCGACCATCCGACGGCAGCGCTTTTTCTAGATTGCGGTCTTGGAAAAACAGTCATCTCTTTGACTGCTATTTTTGATCTGACATTGGATAGCTTCCAGATTCGTAAAGTGCTTATTATTGCACCACTCCGAGTGGCCAGAGATACCTGGTCAGCAGAAATTGAAAAATGGGATCACCTGAAAGGACTTGCCTATTCAATTGCTGTGGGAACAGAGTATGAGCGGAAAACAGCCTTCAGAAATAAAGCCCAGGTCTACCTTATAAACAGGGAAAACGTGCCATGGTTAATTCAGGACAGTGGATTGCCCTTTGATTTTGACATGATTGTGGTCGATGAGCTGTCCTCGTTCAAATCGCATCAGGCCAAGCGATTCAAAAGCCTTGTGAAAGTCCGGCCCAAAGTGAAGCGCATTGTTGGGCTTACCGGCACACCTTCAGCGAACGGGTTAATGGATTTATGGTCCGAGTTTCGTCTGTTGGATTTGGGGCAGCGACTGGGGAGGTTTATTGGTAACTTCCGTGCATCATTCTTTGTACCGGACAAGCGAAACCAACAGATGGTGTTTTCCTATAAACCAAAGCCAGGCGCGGAAGAAGCCATTTACCGGAAGATTTCAGATATCACAATCAGCATGAAGAACACCGATTATCTGAAGATGCCTGAACTGGTGATGAACGAAATATCAGTGCGGTTGTCTGAAGATGAGTGGAGGCACTACCAAACCATGAAGAAAGATATGGTGGTTTCTCTTGATGGCAAGGATATTGATGCAGTAAATGCTGCTGCTCTTTCTGGCAAGCTTCTACAGATGGCTAATGGTGCAATCTACGATGAGAGCGGCGATGTCGTCCAAATCCATAACCGCAAGCTGGACGCACTGGAAGATATTATCGAGGCGGCTAACGGAAAACCAGTTCTAATTGCTTACTGGTTCAAGCATGATCTAAAACGTATACTCGAGCGTTTTCCAGGCGAGCAATTGGATAGCGAGGATTCAATTCGCCGTTGGAATAATGGGAAGATCCCATTAGCTCTAATCCATCCGGCATCAGCAGGACATGGTTTAAATCTGCAGGCTGGCGGCTGTGCACTCGTGTGGTTCAGCCTAACATGGAGTCTGGAGCTTTATCAGCAGACCAATGCCAGGCTCTGGCGGCAGGGACAAAAGGAAACGGTTGTGGTGCATCATATCATTGCGAAGAATACAATTGACGAAAACGTCATGGCGGCGCTGGCAAAAAAAAATACAGGGCAGACGGCGCTGCTTCGGGCAGTAAAAGCGAAGCTGGGGAGGGGTTAAAATGATTATTGATAATAATGGCGCTAGAAGGCTTATCGCCAGTATTTTAAAGAAAGCCTGCGACGATTACACAAGTGATAACTTATGCCCGGCGTGGTGTGCATTTAAAGATACTTGTGAGTTGAAGAAAGTTGATGACGAACAATGCGACGCCAAGCGTTTTATTCATTCTGCCTGGTGTGCGACGCTTTGCGATAGCCTTGATATTGACCATGAAGAGTATGTGGCAGTTTGCATTAAAAAGCATCGACTGAGCAAAAACACGTTAAAGTATGTAGAGCAGGAAATTCGTCAGTATAAAAATAACCAGAAGGAATTGAACCGGCTTAAAAACGCCATTATTATGGAAACACCTGAAAAGCAGGAAGGCCGCAGCAATGCTATTGGTAATAGTACAGCCAGCAAAGCTATCAAGATTAGCATGGATCGTAAAATTGTCGAGCTGGATAGAACTCAAAAAGCGATTGAAACTATCTACCAACGCCTGTGTCACGACAAGCAGGCATTAATGGAAGAGTATTGGAACAGGCGCTACACGAACTCAGGGCTTGCGGATAAGCTTGGTGTAGATGAGCGAACGATCCGTCGATGGAAACAGTACATCGTGTATTCTGTAGCTGCGGAACTAAATTATTTATAAAATGTCCGCCAATGTCCGTTTTGGGGTGTTTTTAGGGTGTAACATTATATCATGCAAGAATAATGAAAACGAGGAAGTCCTTAGAGCAACAAGCTTTGAGGACTTTTCTTTATGCAGAGGGACTAATATTCATGCCTACAAAACCTAAGCGACCTTGCAAGCATCCCGGGTGCCCGCGATTGACGGGTGGTCGTTATTGCGAACTTCATGCTAAACTGCATATTAATGATAGAGAGAATGCCTTTGAACGTGGTTATAACAGCCTGTATAACTACCTACACTAATAGATACACCAACAAAAGTAATATGCTATAATTAGAAAAAACATATTATATAGGTGGCTTGAGAATGTCGAAAAAAAAGCTGTCGATTGATGAACAAATCGACCATATGAAAAATGAAAAAGGCATATTATTTAGTATCGTAAATGAAAATGATGCAAGAAGTTTTCTTCTGAATAATAATTATTATTTTAGAATCAAAGCATATGCAAAAAATTATGATAAATACAACACCGGAGTTAATAAGGGCAAATATGTTAATTTAGAATTTGCTTATCTACAGGAGCTTTCAATAGTAGATATGTATCTTCGCAAGTTGATTTTAAAATTAACAATTGATATAGAGCATTTTCTAAAGACCCAAATGCTAAAAGATTTTGTAGGGGAAGCTGGAGAAGATGGATATGCTATTGTTAATGATTTTTTAAATAAATATTCTTATTTTACTAGTTCTTTGGCATATAAAAAAAACTGGTTTTTGTCACGATCTAATTACCAAATACTCAGGTGATTTTGCTATATGGAATATTGTAGAAGTGATGTCATTTGGGGATTTTATAAATTTATATACTCTTTATTATCAAAAATATCCAAACTTAAATGATATGAGCAAATACTTATGGCCCGTAAGAAACCTAAGAAATGCGGCTGCACATAATAATTGTCTTATTAATAGTTTAAAAAATCCATATTCAACAGGATGTATAATTAATCCAAATTTAAAAGTTCTTAATTATGTATCAAAAATTTCTGGTATAGGTAGGGAGACCAGAAAAAACAAAATGCGAAATCCTGTAATTCATGATTTTGTTGTGTCGTTATATCTGTTTAATAAAATTGTTAGCAGTGAAGATTTAAGGATATATTCCATGATCGAACTACAAGATTTTGTAGACAAAAGACTTGCAAGACATAGGGACTACTTTTGCGGCAATGGACCTATCAGTTCAAGCTATGATTTTTTAAAAAAAGTTGTTGACCATGTTTATATTAATGGCGTATAATACTCACAAGGAACAAAAGCGAAAGCTTTTAGTGAGATGGTGCCTGCACCGTCTCATATTTTTTTAGAATAATATAAAATCTTTATCATTGCTTAAGACAAGCTCTTGGGGGTTTCTCCAAGAGCTTTTTTATGCTTGGTTTAAAGCAATTTAATTTGGAGTTGATATAGATGCCCAAGAAGCTTAAAAAGCCATGCAAGCATCCCGGTTGCTCGCGATTGACAAGTGGTCGATATTGTGAACTTCATGCCAAATTGCACATTAACGATAGAGAGAACGCCTTTGAACGTGGTTATAACAGTCAGTGGCAAAATGCGAGTAAGCGGTTTTTGGTAAAGCACCCTTTTTGTGTAGGGTGCGAACGGATCGGAAAATTGACTCCAGCAACTGTTGTGGACCATATCAGACCGCACAGGGGAGATAAGATTTTGTTTTGGGACGAGAGTAATTGGTAACCTCTTTGCAAAAAGTGCCATGATCGAAAAACGCGGACGATTGAACAGCATCAGGAATATAGGTATTAGGTTTGGAGTTTATTAGGCGTTTTAGAACAAATTTCGATACATGAAGCTTATATCTTATTACAAACATTTTATAAATATTTTATAGCGCGTCATTAATTGGACTAATTGCTAGGATATGGCGCTGATATTTATTAGATTTGTTTTTCAGAGTGCTATAATTAAAAGAAAAGCATATGGAAGTGATGCTGGTTATGCGGAAGTTTGGTTTTGAAGATGACGGGGTGTTTTATGATATCGCAGTGAAAGCAGATCAAGAAAAGATTGAAAAATTGATCGCAAGGGCAAAAATAGGGGATGACCAATCGTTGACTGAATTGATCGATCTTATTATTTTTGAAAAGGAAGTAAGTAATTATCTCGAATTGTTTGAAATGGCTGCTTTAAAAGGAAATATTAAAGCCTTAAAAGCCTTTGTTGAAAATTGCATTGATAGGAAAAGAGGAGTCATACTTGCATATAAGGCCTATAGATTAAAAGTTGATGGCAGTAAGGAAGTATTAAAAAATGCTGTTTCCTATTATGCAGAAAAAAAGGTCTCACCTGTTGTTGGTTTATTAGTGTTTTTTAGTATTATAGTAGGAGCTATGGTATTAGCCGTTTATTTTTTGGGATGGATATACGGCCTTCTTGTTTCACTTATAATTGCGGCTTTGGTTTATTGGGTAATTTTTAGAGGAATTTAATAATAACGTTTGAGACCGGCTTAGTAGAGGGAATTACTAGTGTAGTATTAAATAGCTATTTCTAAAGGAAAATACGAAATTATCTAGTGTGGGTTCTTGGCAGGCAAAGAACAGAAAATGTTCTAGAATTAGCCTGAAATTTTGGAGAGATTTTACAAAAGGAGCGGATTTTGTGTTTAGATATATTGATCGAGAAATTTTAAGAAAAATAGCTAGTTATGGTACTAAAACTAAGTGGGGAGAAATATTTAATTCAGATAAACCACGATGGGAAATGATAGCAAAGGAAAGGCAGCTTGTGAAGCAAGGCTATGCTGCTGTTGTTATTAATATGTATATGGAATTGGCACCTTTGTTGGCGGAGAACGAAGCAATCGAAAGCTATAATGAAAATTTAGACGTTGAAATAGAAGGCTTAGCAAAAGTGCAGTTTGTAGATGGCTTGGAATGTGCGATGGAACTCGCTCTTTCTGAGCACCCATTTATGCAATTAAATGAACAGGATTCTTTGAGGGAGTTATTATTGTCGGATGAATTAGTGCAGCCGATTGAAGAAAAGGTTGATGTTTCTTCTTTAATAAGTAAATTAATGGCAGAGAAGTACTGTGTTTATCGAGACCGTATAATTAGCGGTTTGTCAGAAATATTTATGCCTTGTGATGAGGACGCGGATATTAACGACCTGGATGAAGATGAACTACAGTCAGTATGGGAAGCAGCTTGCTATCGAGTTTGCGAAGAAGGGTTGGCTCTGAGTGGCGTTTATGAGGATGTACCAGTTATAGAGAAAATAAGCAAATATTGCTATAGAATTTTGATGAAAGTCCCGATTCATGAGATTAAGTTGTTATGGCTTTTCTCTGGTTATGGTGAATATTGCCAGGAAGATGGTAAGATTGCTAGAATTCCGCTTGATCTTGAACTTGATATAACAGAGAAGCTATTATGTGACATAGAAGAAGTAATAAAATATAACTTTTGTGACGATGACTACAGTTATTGGGAACAAGGCGACGAAGATGAATGAATTAAAAGTTGTCAGTTTCGTTCGATCACACATCCGTAAATATTAAAGGATGATTAATTTATGCCGAAAAGTCCTCACAAGCTGTTCAAGCATTCTGGGTATTCACGGTTAACAAAGGATCTTTATTGTGATCTTCACACGGAGGTAAGTAATTTAGTGAACAATTCCTTAGAAAATAAGATGAGTAATAGTGGCATGAAAATGAGAAAACGGTTTATTTACTTTTAGTGACAGGCTATCTTTGCTATAATAAAAATAAAAAAATATTGAATAATTGAGTAAAATTAGGTAGTTCACGGCAAAAAAATAATAAGCACATTGTAAAAAAGCTGATGAATTAGTCAGCTTCTAATGATGTACTTATGTTAGGGGGAAATATTCTTGGAAGCGGAGATTCTTGACAGAATACACATAGCCATAGAAGGGTATATCGCCTGCCAACATCTTGTTATATATCAAATTGAACGCGCCGATGGTAATTATATGAAAAAAACCGATTTAGCCAAGCTGAGATTTGATTATAATGTAAAAAGTGGAAAAATTAAACTTTATCCCCCTTTTTATTGTGCAGAATCTTTTGAACATATGAAAGATGAATGTAGAGAGAAATTACGTGAATGGCTAAAAGAATTTAAAAAACATTATAGGCAATATTATGAAAAAGATTTCTTTAAAATAGATGTTCCTGAAAAGATTGACAAAGATCTCGCTTGTCCGAGAATAATAATATGTATAGCTTACGTTGAAGATTTTTTAAATAGGCTAGATTTTGAAGAGGATAGTATTAATAGGCTAGATTTTGAAGAGGATAGTATTAGTGAAATATATGACTATTATGAGGAATACAAGAAAGATAATGATTGTGAAATTACTAGTAGCAGGGGAGTATTATTAATAAAAATACGGCCGGAAGGTTCTAAAGAGCAAGACTATGTTATCGCGGAGATGGGCTTTGATATTTGGCATATTGATAGCGATGGTGTTCCGACGGCTATAGATGAATTTTATGAATATGCTTCTTATAATCGCAATACATGTCTTGGTAGTTTATCTGATCCTTGTGAGAGACACAAAGATTTCACAAAAGAATCGGTAAAACTTGCGGTTAGGAAGAAATTGATATCTTGGATAGAGGATTTTGAAGACCACTATAATACTTATATAGATATTAGAATGGATAAAACTTTGAGTAATGATAACTATCCATCGATAAATGGAACGCATTGGCGAGAGTGTAATAATAGAGGAGAGCTTTTGGGGAGCAAAAGTCAAGAAATATTTGATGAATACACTGATAACTATGATGATAAAGACGACTTTGATTTAGAGCGCGATGAATATGATGAAGGTTACAGAGAAGATTATGAATAAATATATAGCTTTAGCATTGTAAATTGAAAATGGACTAATGTTGTACAGCTTTTTCGTTTTGATTTAGTTATACTTAAAATGGCAAAAAAGAGTCTGGTTTTTACCAGGCTTTTTTTTGAACGTATTCGTAATGCAAAAATTTTTAATGCTTAATCTCACAAAATTTAAGTGCTCTCGCACAAGCATTAAAAATCTAATGAACTACATAAGTAGCTGCTTTTTGCACTAGATAACTCATTATATAATTATTTAAGATTTTACAAAAATTTGTAGGGGCTGGTAGGTATGAAGATTACTACATGGAATATTAGGCACGGCGGAGGAAATAGGATTAACGAGATTATAAAGTGGATTGGAAATCACGATACAGATTACTTTGTAATAACAGAATATCGAAATAATGAAAACGGTGTATTATTGAGTAAAGCGTTAGCCAAATGCGGGTACTCTTTTCAAATAACGCCAAAAATAGAAAAAAATAAGAATACCTTAATGATTGCGAGCAAGCGTGAATTTACCGGTGTGTATTTTCATAATGAACTAGGTTATGACTGTTCACGGGTCATAAAAGTTGAAGATGATGAAATAATAATATACGGTGTTTATTTCCCTCAAAAGAATGAAAAGAAAAAAATATTTGAATTTCTCTTAAATGAAATGAACCGGCAGTTAGATAAGACAAGAATATTCATTGGTGATTTCAATACGGGTAAACCATACATTGATGAAGAAAAGAAAACTTTTTATTGTAGTGAGTATATGGATGTTATCGAAAAAAGTCATATTGACGCATGGAGATATATTAATAAGAATAAGCGAGAATACTCTTGGTATAGCAATTTAGGTAATGGATTTAGGGTGGATCACGTATTTATTAACCAAAGTGATGTAAATAAAATAGCCCAATGTTTTTATTTACATGAAAAAAGAATTGATAAAACATCAGACCATTCGATAATGGAGGTTGAATTGGTATAAATGTCCGCCAATGTCCGTTTTTGGGGGTGTTTTATAGATAATCATGTCTATAGGATGGTACTTGGACTTCGGTATCTGAGAGGCAACAGATGGTAAGAAGTATCTGATGCTATGGGATATGATTTGCGGTGGATTTAACGCTTGCATGGTAAGGCATTAGCGGAAGCTGAAAGAGCGATAAATTCAAAAGGTTTGTGCTAATGCTAAACGGGGACAATATTTAATAAAAGTAGAAGGCAACGAAGAAAATTTACTTTCTTCGTTGCCTTCTGTTAGTTAAGTATGGTGAATTGGATTTATTTATAGATGATAAATTAAGGTGTCCATAAAATCATTGCTATCAACAAACTCCAAACGCTGGAATTGACTCCATTTTTCTACCGGTACAGGATCGGAAAATAAGCGTAAAATTTCGATCTTTCGGAAATGCCTTGGTCCGTTAGTTATCGACGCATCAAATTCATAGTCAGATATAACTCTGGCAATCATTTTAAGATTAAAATGTGTTTGTTGTCCGGTCCCAACAGCAACATAATCGCCAATGTTAAGCCATTTGCAAAACTGTTTAAATCTCCGTTCAATACGAGGATTAGTGATAGGGCAGTTATTTTGTTGATAGTTTCGGTAATCGTCATCAATGCCTTCTTCATCAATACCAATAATGTTTTCCTGAATAAAGATGTCAGACCACTCACCATAGGTTTTCATAGCCCAATAATTGTTCATGTTACTACCTCCTTATAATTATTTAAAGAAAAGAGTTTTTACAAAATCACCCAAGCGTGAAGCCTCGGTTTGAGTGATATCTTTTGGAATACTGATTTTGGCTAGAACGCCCGGCCGGATAGGATAATCAGCTACGATAAAATCACTAGATGGCCCCTCTGAGGGTTGGTGTGGTAGATCAGTTCCCTCGGCAAAAGCTTTGATTATATCGTAATGTTTGCTTAGGTCTGCAGTTGTTCGATGAACTTTTAATGAATTTCTTAAAACAGATGGCAACTCAGAACGAGAAATAGGACCGCGTAGCCATGTGACTTTTCTTTGATGAGGGAATCCTTCGTCATCATTGTCTTTTTCAGGATCATATTCATAAGAGCTAGTGATTTTGGCGAAGTATATTTCATCTCCGTTGGGAACAAGAACATAATCTTGGGGCTGCATCTGGTTAACAAGTAGATCGATTGTAGCGTATGCATTGCCTAATTGAAGGCTCTGCAAATAATATGGATGCCCCTCAAGAATCTCTTTAATTTGATCCCGAGATTTTCCGGCTAGACTCTTTATACCAGGCCATCCGATCGCAATTAGATTATTTTCCCTAAAATAATCTAATCGACAGATATCATGATTATGCGGATAAGGACGAAGAAGCCAAGCTTTAGCCATTTTTGATATTCCTCCTCGATAAGCATTATTTAAACTTAATTGATTATAACACATCAAATACAATAAAACAAGAAGATATCAAGAAGAAAATTAAAAAAAACAAGAAGAAAAAATTATAGTCATGTTTTCGTCGTTATTGCTGGACTAGCTGATGAGCTTGGCGTAGATGAGCGAACGATAAGGCGATGGAAACAGTACATCGTGTATTCAGTAGCAGTAGAACTAAATTATTTATAAAATGTCCGCCAATGTCCGTTTTGGGGTGTTTTTAGGGTGTAAGATTATATCATGGAAGAATAATGAAAACGAGGAAGTCCTGGAAGCAGCAGGCTTTGAGGGCTTTTCTTTTTGCAAAGGCGGCTAATAGTTATGCCAATAAAACCAAAGAAACCTTGCAAACATCCGGGTTGTCCGCGATTGACGAATGGTCATTACTGCGATCAGCATGCCAAACTTCATATTAACGATAGAGCTAGCGCCTTTGAACGTGGCTATAACAGTCGTTGGCAAAAGGTTAGCAAGCTTTTTCTGGCAAAGCATACCTTTTGCGAGGAGTGCGAAAGGAATGGAAAACTGACACTGGCAACTGTTGTGGATCACGTCAATCCGCACCGCGGAGATGAGGTGTTGTTCTGGAGCGAAAGTAACTGGCAACCGCTATGCAAAAAGTGCCACAATCGAAAAACCAGGATGCAAGATCAGCATCAGGAATATAGCTACTAACAGTTGAATCAAGAAATGATTGCAAGCCTGGGGGAGGGGGTGGGTAAATCTCTGTGAGCTTGAATTCCAAGACCGCCGCCCCCCTTCGCGTGAAAAATCGCGAAATTCGATAGGGGGATACCTAAGAGAAGCTCGTCAATACTGAAAAATATTTAAATATATAGCGAAAATGCAGTAAAACTCCTCTAATATCTTGATATTTATATTAGTACTTTCGCTAAAAAGTTCATTTTAAGGCTATAAATACTTGTTTAAACACAAGTTTTTATGGCCTTTTTGCATTCCCAAAATTAGTGCAAAGGAAGAAACGCAATGACGAATATTCAAGCACAACAGATAAGAGAATTTCGGATGAAAGGCGCCGGCTATAAAGCTATTGCATCTGTTCTAGGCCTTTCACGTGATGTAGTTCGTAACTACTGCAAAAGTCACAACCTGGATGGATACGCGCCAGAAGTTACTTTAAAAATGGAGGATAAGAGCCAAAATATCCAAAATTGCCCGCTTTGTAAAAAGATTATTAAGCAACCAAATACAGGACGCAGACGGAAGTTTTGTTCAGAAAAATGCAGACGCCTATGGTGGTCGAAACATCCGGAGGCTATAAATAGAAAAGAAGCTGCTGTCTATAAACTGACCTGCATTTATTGTGGTCATGTTTTTACTGTATATGGAAATAAGAAAAGAAAATACTGCTGTCATGAATGTTATGTGCATGATAGGTTTTGGCGCGAAGAGGAAGGTAGAGAGCCATATGAGGCAAACAATACGAAGTTTGGGGAGGTAAAAGATGAGTGAAATGAAATGGCAGAAATTGCCAATTGATGTACTGATACCGGCTGTATATAATCCGCGAAAAAGGCTGAAGAAAGGCGATAAGGAATACGAAAAAATAAAAAACTCCATTTTGGAGTTTGGATATGTAGAACCAATTATTGTTAATTATGACATGACAGTCATAGGCGGACACCAAAGGCTTACTGTACTAAAGGACCTGGGATATAAAGACGTTCAATGTGTAGTTGTTGAAATTAAAGACGAAAACAAGGTTAAGGCGCTCAATATTGCTTTAAATAAGATTACAGGCGTATGGAATGAACAACTCCTTGCTGAACTCATAGGCGATTTGCAGAAATCAAATTTCAATGTTGATTTCACGGGATTTGAACCACCTGAAATAGAGCAGCTATTTTCTAAAGTTCATAATAAAGAAATAAAAGAAGATGACTTTGATGTTGATGAGGCTTTGAAAAAGCCATCGATATCAAAGAAGAGTGATCTTTGGTTGCTTGGCCCACATCGCGTTTATTGCGGAGATTCTACGATTCCAGAATCTTACAATATTCTTATGGATGGTAAAAAGGCAAATATAGCAGTAACGGACCCGCCTTATAACGTAAACGTTGAAGAGAGCGCCGGCAAAATTAAAAATGATAATATGTCAGATGGTGATTTTTATAAATTTTTGTTTGCGGCCTTCGTCAACATGGAACAAAACATGGAAAGCGATGCTTCCATCTACGTATTTCATGCGGACACACAGGGGCTTAATTTTCGCAAGGCATTCACTGATGCAGGATTTTATTTATCCGGCTGCTGCATTTGGAAGAAGAACTCTTTGGTTCTTGGACGTTCTCCCTATCAATGGCAGCATGAGCCGTGTTTATTTGGATGGAAGAAAGGCGGCAGGCACCAATGGTATTCTGATCGCAAGCAAACCACCATATGGGAATATGACAGGCCAAGAGTCTCAAAAGAACACCCAACAATGAAGCCCGTAGCTTTAATGGCTTACCCTATTCAAAACTCTAGTATGAGTAATTGCATCGTACTTGATCCGTTTCTTGGTAGTGGTTCAACTCTAATCGCGGCTGAACAGGCAGGGCGTATTTGCTATGGCGTTGAATTGGATGAAAAGTTTGTAGATGTAATAGTTAAGAGATATATTGAGCAAGTCGGAAGCGCTGATGGAGTATTCCTTTTGAGAGATGATTCGAAAATCCGTTATAGTGATTTACCGGAGGTGGGCGCAGATGAAGCCTAATTTGGCTTAGATATTCTCTTGGATATTTTCTTGGATATCAGAAAGATGGACCTGTTTGATACTATTACATTTGTCTCGCCTTGATAGGATATGTCCGTGGCTAGTAATGTTCATTATTCTCTACATAAAACACTCGGAATAACTTGCTATTTACATTGTTCAGAGTGATATATGTAGTACCGAAAAATGAAAGGCGGTATGACAAATGAAGATCAATTACAATGTTACCGGTCCAAAACGAAAAATGCTGTTAGCAGCAGTCAGCCAGGAACTAAATGCTCCAACAAAATACCTCGGCGCACCCACCTTTGCTTACGAAGTAGGAGAATATTACATCGACAAGAACGGGATACTCGAAGGAAAGGACAATCCTGGTCTAGTTGCTGACCTTTGTGGATTGCATGACTTTAAAGCGATTACAGAAGAGTATGACTCCCCATTACCGGAAGCAAAGCCTATACCGGAGGATATCCACATTCCATACGAAGCTGCCCTTGGTGGCAGGGTCAGCCCTTACCATGATTATGAGGAACCGCCCGCATATGCAGAGCCTGAGCAAAGTGAAGAGGGCGAAACCAAAAGTTTGGTTATAGAGCTTCCAAGGCAGGGTTTTACGGATGCGGCTCTTGAAAACCTGAATCGACTAGTAGAAAGCAAATCGTCACTGATTAAAAAAGCACTCGGTACTGATCGCATTCCTATCATAATAGGAGAAGAGACTGTAAGCTTTCCTTGGTTTCAAGGCGAACTCACTTCAGAGGAGGTCAAAGCTTGTACCCATTTTGTTTCCGCGCTCTGTGAAATGGCAAAGAAGCAGAAAAGAGTCAATGCTACGGAAAAGCAAGTGGAAAATGAGCAGTACGCTTTTCGCTGCTTTCTCCTTCGGCTCGGTTTCGTAGGCACTGAATACAAAGCATACAGGAAATTACTGCTGAAGAACTTATCGGGCAACAGTGCCTTTAGAGATGGCAATCCTGCTAAAGCTGAGGAGGTAGCTGGTGATGAATAACTTCCCTTCAAGAGAAACTGTAGAACGAATCCGCAAGCAATACCCTTCTGGCAGCAGAGTCGAGCTTATCCGTATGGAGGATGAACAAGCGCCTCCCATTGGAACCGCCGGCACGGTAATTGGTGTCGACGATATCGGAAGCATAATGGTACAATGGGATAATGGTTCTTCTTTAAATGTGGTATACGGAGAAGATTGTTGTAGAAAGATAGATAAATAATAATGTTCTTATATTAAAAAGACTTCTTCGGAGGTCCTTTTTTTAATGCCAAAAAAGCCAATGAAAGGAGGTGGGGACTTATGGCACAAAAAGGTAGAAAACCGAAACCGACCGCTCTTAAACAATTGGAAGGCAACCCTGGGAGACGGCCTCTTAACAACAATGAACCCAAGCCCTGCAAAAAAGCCCCGCGCTGTCCTTCATGGCTTGAGGAGGAAGCTAAAAAAGAATGGAAACGTATGGTTAAAATTCTTGAGCATATGGGTCTTTTAACTGAAATAGATATGGCAGCATTTGCAGGTTATTGTCAGGCATTTGCGCGCTGGAAAGAGGCAGAAGAATTTATTTCCAAACATGGAACAATAGTTAAGACTCCGTCTGGCTATTGGCAGCAAGTACCACAAGTATCAATTGCCCAGACTTACTTGAAGATTATGAATAGGTTTTGTGAGCAATTCGGTTTGACGCCATCAGCTCGCAGTCGAATGATTGTCGATGCCGAGCAAAAGAATGATGCAGATACCATGGAGCTGCTTCTAATTAATGGAGGCAAGAAGAGTGTATGATGAGAATAAGGCGCAGCGAGTTATACAATTTATTAATTGCTTGAAGCATACCAAGGGCCAGTGGCGGGGCATACCCTTTGAGCTTTTGCCTTGGCAGGATCAAATCATACGCGATGTTTTCGGCTCAGTTAAAGAAAACGGCTACAGGCAATATAATACTGCCTATGTTGAGGTTCCGAAAAAGAACGGAAAAAGCGAGCTTGCTGCAGCTGTTGCCCTTTACATGACTTGCGGCGACAATGAATGGGGCGCAGAAGTATATGGGTGTGCTTCTGATCGGCAGCAGGCCTCCATAGTATTTGACGTAGCGGTTGAAATGGTAGAGCAGTGCCCAGCACTCAAGAAAAGAATTAAACCAATAATGTCGGTGAAAAGACTTGTATATCAGCCTACTAACAGCTTTTATCAAGTGCTTTCAGCGGAAGCGTATACCAAGCATGGACTCAATGTCCACGCTGTCGTATTTGATGAACTGCATGCACAGCCTAACAGGAATTTATACGATGTCATGACAAAAGGGTCTGGAGATGCAAGGAGACAGCCTTTATTCTTTTTGATTACAACTGCTGGCAACGATCGTAACTCGATCTGTTATGAAGTGCATCAAAAAGCTGCAGATATTTTGACCGGAAAGAAAATAGATCCAACCTTTTATTCTGTTATTTATGGAATAGAGGATAATGACGATTGGGGTAAGGAAGAAAACTGGTATAAAGCCAATCCATCGCTTGGTCATACCATTGACATAGAAAAAGTTAGGGCGGCTTATCAAAGCGCTAAAGAAAACTTAGCTGAAGAAAATATCTTTCGTCAGCTTCGGCTTAACCAATGGGTTAAGCAGTCTGTGCGTTGGATGCAGATGGATCATTGGGATGAGTGCGCTTTCCCAATAGACCAAGACGTCTTGCAAGGCAGAATATGTTATGGTGGTCTTGATTTGTCCAGTACAACAGATATTACAGCCTTTGTATTAGTATTTCCACCGCGTACGGATAATGAAAAGTATATTGTTCTACCATATTTTTGGATACCGGCAGATAATCTTGCTACAAGAGTTAGACGCGATCATGTTCCATATGATATTTGGGAACAACAAGGATACATCAAGACAACTGAGGGTAATGTTGTCCATTATGGATTCATAGAAACTTTTATTGAGGAACTCAACAAGAAGTATAATATCAGGGAAATCGCTTTTGACCGCTGGGGTGCTGTGCAGATGGTGCAGAACCTTGAAGGTATGGGTTTTACTGTTGTACCTTTTGGACAAGGCTACAAAGATATGTCGCCCGCCTCCAAGGAACTGATGAAACTTATTTTAGAAAAGAAAATGGCTCACGGTGGTAATCCAGTATTGCGTTGGATGATGGATAATATTTATGTTAAAACCGATCCTGCGGGCAATATTAAACCGGACAAAGAAAAAAGCACCGATCGTATTGACGGTGCTGTGGCTCTTATCATGGCTTTGGATAGAGCGATAAGAAATGAAAACAACACCAGTGTTTATGACGGAAGGGGCATTTTGTTTGTCTGATAATAAGCATTGACTGTAAAAAGCCCTTTGTTATGCTATAATTTTTCTAGGGGTTTTTACCGGGAAAATTTATAGTTGAGGAGTTGATGGGAGTGGAGGATTTTAATAGTTCATCATGTGAAATGTCAAAAGAAGTGAGAATTGCATTGAAGCCTGTCTTTTGTTTCAAAAAAATAGTGCTGGCCATATTGGTACTAATTGTACTTCAATTTTCTGCGATTACTACTTATGGACTTTCTTACGCTAATCAAAGCAACAACACAGACGTTGTCTATGAGCTTTTTCCAACTGAAAATATATGGACATTTCTTAAGCTGAATACAAGTGATGGAAGGATATCAATAGTTCAATTTGATGTAAATAGTACTAATAGAATGGAAGTTGATTTAAATGCAACTCCCTTCGTTGAAGAATATAATGTACAGAACGGCAGATTTACACTATACCCTTCAAAGAATATTTATAATTTTATTCTTTTAGACCAAATTGATGGTCGAGTATGGCAAGTTCAATGGTCTTTTGAAAAAGATAAAAGACTAGTATTTCCAATCTACCGCTACCCCTTAAAATGATATTTATAATTTTACCTTATAATTATAATAGCTTTAGAAAAGCATCTGCAGAATGACAGGTGCTTTTCTTATGCATAAAATGTAGTTAATCTAGTAGCCAAGTTGTATGATGAAAACGTGAATAGTGTTTATGCTGGTAGAGGAATATTGGTGCTGTAAAATTGAAATATGGCTTAATAAAACAACTTTTTATTTCAGAATAATGGCAAAAAGTGAAATAAGAAAGAAAAATATTGCTTCTTATTTCACTTTTTGTTGAAAAAAGTGAAATAAGAATGGTAAAATTAGGCTGTAATTTCAAATTAAGGAGTAAATCATGAAAAATCGAGCAGGCGAATTTAAAAAGAATTTTAGCGGAGAGTTGCAATACTCCTCATTTAGTCCAAGTCCACTACCACCTAATCCTCCAATAGAGATGGAATCAGAGATAGTCAACTTGTTGATTAAAGCGAATTTGTCATTAGGAGTATTGAATGAACTTTCTACACGGATACCCAATATTGCTCTGTTTGTTTCTATGTATGTTCGTAAGGAGGCTTTGTTGTCTTCTCAAATTGAGGGAACGCAAGCAACGCTGGATGATATATTAGACCCCGCAATAGAAGCTAATACAAATCGTAATGTAGAAGAAGTTATAAATTACATTAAAGCCGTAGAATATGCCACAAAAAGGATGCAAGAGCTTCCCATCTGTGGCAGATTATTACGAGAAACACACTTGGTGTTAATGGAACATGCGCGAGGCGAAGATAAAAATCCCGGGGAATTCAGGCATAGTCAAAATTGGATCGGCCCCCAAGGAAGTAATTTGAAAAATGCTACTTATGTTCCGCCCAATCCTGAGGATATGCAAATAGCAATGTCTGATTTAGAGAAGTTTATAAACGTATCTGATGATCTTGATCCACTAATGAAAATAGCATTAGCACATTATCAATTCGAAACAATTCACCCATTCTTAGATGGCAACGGTCGAATTGGCAGGCTATTAATAACACTTTTTTTAATTGAAAAAGGAGTTCTTAAATACCCAACCTTATACATTTCATACTTTTTAAAAAGAAATCGTGTTGAATATTATGACCGCATGATGGAGGTTAGGCTTAAAGGAACTTTCGAACAGTGGGTCAAGTTTTTCTTAAAGGCTCTTATGGAATCAGCACAGGATGCAATTGATACTATTGATTTATTGCTTGAGTTACATAAAAATAACTATGTAAAAATTCAAGAAATAAAAAGTGCGCAAAAAACAGCTTCAAAAGTTTTTGATTATATCGAAAAACAGCCTATTATAGATATAAAGAAAGCTAGTGAAGACTTGGGTTTATCATTTAACACTGTATCAAAAGCAATCAATAATCTTGTGAGTATTGGTATTTTAAAACAAACACAGAGCGCGAGCAGAAATAGATGTTTTATTTATGAAGAATATCTTACTATTTTGCGAAAAGACACTTAAAGAGATTTGACTACTATTAAATTTATTGCTATCCCTTAATAGGATACTTATAATTTTCTCGTAAAATTAAAATAGCTTTGGTTTAGCATCTGCCGAAAGACAGGTGCTTTTCTTATGCCCATTTAAGGAGGTGACTCATGAAGTTTCCATTTTTATCAAGAATTTTTCAAACGAGAGCTAGCCCAAAAGACAGCTTCTGGAGCAGTGCTTACAGTTTTTTCTTCGGCTTAAGCTCCAGCGGGAAAACGGTTAATGAGAGGACTGCACTGCAGACAGCAATAGTTTATGCC
>RZYP01000039.1 GCA_009930275.1 Negativicutes bacterium | reverse complement strand
AAGAACTCTATCAACTGCAAATATGCAACTAAAATTCCTTGGGCTTTCCTTTTCTACTATTCTTTACTATTCTTGATTTATTAATTAATTCTACCAATGCAAGGTATCGATGTCAATCTCATTGTGAACTTTTTAACAGTTTTTTCAAAAATCGTTCGCATTTTAAGCTTGGGTTTATTTTTAGATTTTCTTATCTAACAACAGTTTGATATAATCAATTTAGACAAATTGGAGGGATTACCTTGGGTAAAAAACGACTGCGCAAAGAAATTATTTGTTTACGCGACTTTCTTACAGTCGAACAAAGAAGTGCTAAGGCAAACGTTATCATTGAGAAAATACTGGCATCTGATTATTACCGAACTTCTGAACACATCATGCTTTTTGCAGCTTTTGGCAGCGAATTAGACTTAAAGCCATTGATTGAAATTATTATCAATGCAGGCAAACATGCTTATTTGCCTGTTGTTGATAAGAAATCGAACAGAATACTTCCCATTGAAGTCCATAGTCTTGCCGACTTGCAACCGGGAGCCTATGGTATTCTCGAACCATCTGCGGATAACTACAAGGAATCAACACCGGATCTTTTGGAATTGATTATCACACCCGCAGTCGCGTTTGACACAGCAAAGTTCCGTGTCGGCTACGGCGCCGGTTATTATGATCGCTTTTTCGCTTCTCTGAGCAGAAAGGTAATGAAAATTGGTGTTGGCTTCGATGAACAAGTTGTTCCCGAAGTACCACGGGAGGCACATGACGTTCAGCTGGACGGTGTTCTGACAGACAAACGCTGGATCAAGTAAATAAGTATATAATGAAGGAGATAACCACCGACCGTAGTCAAAGTCGGGGGTTATCTCCTTTTTTAAAAATTCAACTTGCAAAACAACTGCTTTACGCTTGCTTACCGCCCAAATAGGCTTCCATTACACGAGGATTTTTACCGACTTCTTCACCGGTACCTTCAAGCACTATTTTGCCGGTTTCCATAACATAGGCGTAGTCAGCAATTTTAATGGCCTGCCTTACATTCTGCTCTACGAGCAGGACCGTCGTACCGTTGGCATTAATTTCCTTAATGACTTTGAAAATATCGGCTACAACAAGCGGTGCAAGTCCCATGGAAGGCTCATCAAGGAGCATCAGTTTGGGCCTGGCCATCAGAGCACGCCCAATAGCCAGCATTTGTTGCTGACCGCCGGAAAGAGTGCCGCCTAGTTGACTTTTTCTCTCCCGCAGGATAGGGAAGCGATCAAAAACCTTTTCCAAATCACTTGCAACTTCCTTATCTTTCCGTTTATAAGCACCCATCTCAAGATTTTCCAAAACAGTCATCTTCGCCAAAATGCTTCTCCCCTCAGGGACAAGAGAAATTCCGCTATAGACGATCTCATGTGTTTTCAATTTAGTAAGATCTTTACCTTCAAAGATAATCTCACCCTCACTTGGATGAATGAGACCCATAATAGTCCTCATCGTGGTTGTCTTGCCAGCGCCATTAGCTCCAATCAAAGTCACAATAGAACCGGCAGGGACTTCCAGGCTGATTGACTTGAGGGCCTTGATACTGCCGTAACCCGCCACAATATTATTCAGCTTAAGCACTTTCCTCATCCTCCCTGCCTAAGTAGGCCTCGATAACTAAAGGATTGTTTTGAATCTCGGCAGGAGTACCATCAGCTATTTTTTCGCCAAAATTTAGCACAATTATATGGTCGCAAATGTTCATCATCAAATGCATATCATGTTCGATAACGATTACTGTGATACCAAGACTTTTAATTTTCCCAATTAATTGCCGCAGTTCTTCCGTTTCGCTGTCATTCATACCGGCCGCCGGCTCATCAAGCAAAATCAGCTTCGGTTCCGTGGCCAAAGCGCGGGCAATTTCAAGACGACGCTGCTTGCCGTAAGGCAGTTCATCGGCCTTTATCTCAGCCGTATCGGCGATGCCAACGAGTTCCAGCATTTTCATTGCCTTCTCCCTAATTAGCTTTTCTTCTTCCTTTTGTGCCTTCGTACGGAATATACTGGCCAACAGACCTGCGTTAGCCCGGCAATGACCTCCTACCATCACGTTTTCCAATGCCGTCATATCAGAAAACAGACGTATATTTTGGAAAGTACGGGAAAGGCCGAGTTCCGTTATTTCATGAGGCTTCTTACTTTTTAAATTGACACCGTCAAAAATGATATCGCCCTCGCTGACAGGGAAAACGCCGGTAATCAAATTGAAAATCGTAGTTTTACCGGCACCATTCGGTCCGATAATACCGAAAACTTCACCGTCAGCTACCGTAAAGGAAACATTACTATTGGCAGCTAACCCGCCGAAATTTTTAGATACATTGTTCATCTGCAGAGTCATGCTTGGGCTCCCCCCTCTTTTACCTTCTTTTTCGAGGAAAAGAATCCTTGAATACTGTCAATTATTTCTTGCGATAAAATACCATTCGGGCGGAAAATCATCAAAAGCACCAACAAGGCGCCGTATAACATTTGGCGATAATCAGCCATAAAGCGCAAAGCTTCCGGCAATAAGGTCAGAATAAATGCCCCCAACACCGGACCCCAGATAACATTACTGCCGCCAAATACGGCGTAAAGCAGAATATCTACTACTTTATGATAGGAAAAGTCAGTTGGGTTAATGAAGAAGGTCGCATGTGCATACAAAGCTCCAGCCATCCCGGCAATGAAAGCCCCCAGAATAAAGGACAACATCTTGTAGTACACAACGTTAAGGCCTGTAATTTCAGCAGCATGCTCATCCGCTTTAATTGCAGCGAAAGCACGTCCATAACGGGATTTTTGCAATAAAATACCAAAGGCAAGCACGCAGGCCAATATCAAAAGCAAGACCACCACCATGCCAATTTGACCGGCCAGCTGGAAATCCGTGCCCAGTAATTCCACCAAGCCTACGGAATCCAAGATCATGCCCAGAGAAATACTCATGGCAGGAATACCGGAAATGCCAAGGGCACCGTTCGTAATTTTCATATTTAACGCGATGACCCTGACAACTTCACCGAAACCCAAGGTCGCAATTGCCAAATACAATCCTTGTAAACGCGTAGTCGGCATGCCGATAATCAAAGCGACCAACGCGGCAAGCAAGCCTCCGGCAATAATGCCAATTAACATAGGCAAACCCAGCTTCATAGTCAAGATTGCCGACGCATACGCGCCCAAACTCATAAAACCAGCATTACCTAACGACATTTGCCCGGTCGAAAGGGTAATATAAATACTGATGCCCAAAATCGCATTGATTAAAATAAAGGTTGCGATTTGTAAATAGTAGGGGTTGAAAATATCCATTATGGCCTTCCCCCTTCCCCCGCTCTAGAGAACAAACCCTGCGGCCTCCAGAACAATAAAATAATAATCATGCCAAAACCTACTGCGTCACGATAGCTGGAAGCTCCGTAAGCCACGGTAAAGACTTCGGCCACACCCAGAATGAAGCCGCCGGCCATGGCACCCTTAACATTGCCAAGCCCGCCGAGAATTAATACGGCCAAGCCTTTAAAGCCCATCATGATACCCATTGTAGGCTCAATTGCGTCAAAGGAAAGAGCAACAAGTACGCCAGCCGCCGCTCCTAAGGCAGACGCCAGCATAACGGTCAAAACGATAACCCTGTTAGTATTTATACCTAAAAGTCCGGCAGTTTCCACGTTTTCCGCTGTGGCCCTAATTGACTTGCCCACTTTTGTTTTCTCAAGTAATAACTGCAAAATTACCATTAACGCTACGGCAGTACCCAGACTGATAACCTGAATCATGGAAATCTTAAAAAAAGTAAAATCCATCAAATGACCGGAAAATTCGGATGGAAACGCCCTGGTTTGCGGTCCGAATAAATTTAACGCTACACTTTCCAAAAAGATAGATACACCTATAGTACTGATCAATGGTGCCAAATGCGATACTTTTTTCTGACGCAAAGGACGTAGCGCGGTTCTTTCTAAAAAATAACCTAAAATCGCGCCGCCAACCATTGCACCGATAAGGGCCGTAAAAATTCCACACTGAAAGTTTGTTACTAATAGGAGGCCTATGAACGCGCCCATCATAAAAATCTCGCCGTGGGCCATGTTAACAATATTCAATACGCCGAAAATCAAGGTATAACCAATGGCGATAACAGCATACGAACTGCCTAACGTTAACCCATTTGCAAGTTGTTGTAAAAACACGCTTCTATCCCCTCTCTAGATATTCCAATACTTGCCTTTAACCGCAAAATGGAGGGCATAGAGATTGCTATGCCCTCAGAGCGGTAAAAATTATTTCAGTTCAACAAATTTGCCGTCTTTGATTACAAGAACATTGATGTCCATTTTAGGATTACGTTTTTCATCAAAAGCGAATTTACCGGTTACACCTACAAAATCTTTGATAGTCGCTAATGCATCACGTACTTTCTTGCGATCTGTTACCGTACCGGCTTTTTCAATTGCTGCATGCAGCAGATACATTCCATCATAAGCTTGTGCTGCAAATTGGTCCGGTTCATGATTGTATTTTGCCTTGAATGCTTTGCGGAAATTTTGTACTTTCGCATCTTGTTTTTCCGGGAACCAAGGGCTGCCTACGATAGAACCATCAGCAGCTTTGCCGGCAAGTTTCATGTATTGAGGAGAGTTGAAACCATTATTGCCAATTACCGGCATGTTCATGCCCATGTCGCGGGCTTTTTTCATAATCAGCGAACCTTCCTGATACAAAGCTGCGACGGCGAGGGCATCAGGATTCAATTGTTGAATCTTAGTCAATTGCGCTGAAAAATCTGTATCTTTATCGGCAAAAGTTTCGATAGTCACCACTTCAACACCCATTTTGGCGAATACATCTTTATATGTATTGAAAACTGATACCTGCATATCGTTGTTGTTGGAATACATGATGGCAACTTTTTTAAATCCTAGTACTTTATGAGCTTTTTCCACGGCGGCTGGAATCGCGATAGATTCAGGAACCGCATTTCTGAAAATGAAATTACCAATATCGGTAATGCCTTCGGCAGTAGTCGAAGTACCTAATGTAGGAACACCGGCTTGCTGCGCAATCGGTCCGGCCGCGAACATCGTACCGCTTAGCATTGGGCCGCATACAGCAACAACGTTATCCTTGTGGACAACCTTGTTCATAGCGTTGATTGCTTCATTCTTTACGCCTTTTTCGTCAACTACGACCAATTCAATCTTAGTCTTGCTTTTCGCATTGATTTCCTCAACAGCAAGTTCAACACCCTCTTTGATAGCCAAGCCATAAGCCGCAGCTCCACCTGTTGTTGCCGTTATCAGACCTACTTTAGCGGTATTGCCGCCACTTGCATCTTTTTTCTTATCTGCGCCGCCACACCCAGCTACGGTAAGCGCCATGACGATTGCCAATGATGCAGTTAACATTTTTTTCATGAAGTTTTTCTTACTCATTTAATCACCTTTTCCTTAATATAATATGCTTTCTTATTGTGAACGCTTTTTCCTGAATAGAGTCGCTTGCACCCCCTTGGTATCCTCGAAAGTTATAGACAATCATTGTAAGCATCAAAAAACCCCTATCCCTGGCAGCTGCCAGGGATAGGGGCGTGTTTACGCGGTACCACCCTACATTTTACTCTTAAGTAACACGGCTTGCACCTTTTACAGTGCTGATTCCACAAAAGTGTTCCTGAGAATAGTATGTTCGGATTACAGCCAGGCTGCACGAACCACCAGCGCCCTCAACTGTTTCCTTGATACCTTTCTCCTGTACGGTGACAATAAAAAAGCCCTATCCACAGCTCTTAACAGCCATGGATAGGGGCGTATGCACGCGGTACCACCCTACATTTTACTTGTGCCGAATTACTTCGATGCCCTTAACGGAGGCGCCGCTCCTGCTTAATTGCCGTGGCTTTCAGCAGAAGAGCTCGCGAGTGATTGTCAGCTGTAGAGTCGCATCGGTTCGCACCTAACACCGATTCTCTGAAGTCGTTGCTCCTGGCCTTCTTCTCGTTCATTGCCTTATACAGTATGTTGCTTAATTATCGCAAGAATTGCTGTACTTGTCAATAGCTAATTATGTTACATTTATTTCATATCTCTGCCAATAAGTGTTTCTGACTGACAACAAAAACGCTTTTTGTAGTATTTTTTTCGCACTTATTGATAATACTAGCAGCAAACAAACCATCTTAACAATTAGGTCCGCCAGTTAAACGTTGGCAACGCCGATAATATCGAAAATGCCAGCGTACGTTCTATAATGGCGATATATTATATAAACAGCAGCTTTTCTTCGCCGATAATGTTCGAATATTCTTTCAATTCTTTCTTCATCTTGCTATAATTGTTAGAGAAGCGTGATAAATTAAAAACATGAAGTAAATAAAGGTGGTGCAATGATGAAAAGTTACGGCAAAAGATTTTTTCTTTTTATCTTGTCTTTGGTTTTAGCAAGCATGACCATGACTTCCGTTGGCTTTGCCCAACAAGCGGTAAGCGTAAGCCTGCCAACCTTCAACATAACTATGAATAATGTTAAAATTGACAACAACGAAAGACTTTACCCTGTAATCGTCTACAAAGACATAACATATGTTCCAATGACTTATAAGGATAGCAGATTCCTGGGCCTAGAGACCAAATGGAGCTTCGAAGAAGGGCTCCAGGTCAATAAGATCAACACAACTATAAGCTACAATCCAGACCGAGGTTATTCCAATCGTACACTTGAGAGTGCTTTCATCCCTGAGTCCAGAATCCGCGTCAACGGCAAAGAGATTTATAACAGAAACGAGACTTACCCATTGCTGCTCTTTAGGGATATTACCTACTTCCCACTGACTTGGCGCTTTATGGTAGATGAATTTGGCTGGTCCTCCAGTTTTGACGGAGTGAACGGGCTAATCATCAACTCCCAGGGTGACAAAATAACTTATCCGACCACACCCACTGTGGAATCAGGCAAAGTGTTCGCGCAAGACTTTGGCAGCATAAAAATTATTTTTGACCGTTCCAGCAACGACCAACCGGGTAACTTATATGTCAAAGAGAACAACTATATAAGGAAAATTGGTAACCCCAACTTTATCTACGGTGTCGGCTACCTCCAGGCAGGCACTTACGGTGAATACACCGCCGTCGACAGGGTTGAATACGCCAACCGTTGGGTCTATACTCTCGCCGTTGACCCCACAGCTTACCCCATCGTCAGCAGGGATGTACGAATCAATATCGACACAAATGAAGTCCTGGCAGTAGGAGGCGGCACCATCTCAGACCCGATTAGCTTGGGCAACAAGGTTTATTCCAAGCAATTCGACAATATTATTGTTATTCTTGACCGTGCATCCGATCGCGAGCCGGGCAACTTATATGTCAAAGAAAATAATATAACACGCCGCATCGGCAACCCCAATTACATCTACGGCGTTTCCTATTTCAAAATCGGCCCGTTTGAAAGCTATAACCCCGTCGATAAACTAGACCTGACAGACCGTTGGGTCTACACTGTCGCCATCGATACGACCAAAGCAACTTTGACCAGCAAAAACGTAAAAGTAAATATCGACACCAACGAGGTCAAATTCTTATAATTTTTGATATTCACATTAATCATGTGAAGTTATCCCGTACCATCTTTTTCGGCAAACCGATACATCTAACGCACTCACAAAATTCCATTTTTTATCTTGTTTATTTAAATAAAAAACAGGAGGTGGTTTATTAAATATGAACCCATATCTTAAAATAGATTTAGAAAAAATAAAAGAAAATACCCGTAGAACGGTAGAAATTTGTCACAAACAGGATATTTCAGTACTCGGCGTAACCAAGGGTTTTGGTGCCATACCTAATATAGTCAGAGCTTTTTTAAAAGGAGGCGTTGATGGACTGGCGGATTCAAGAATGGAAAACATTATGGAACTCCATAACATTAATGCCGACGCGCCAATAACGCTTCTTCGCATTCCACGCCTTAGCAATGTAATGAATGTAGTTCAATATACCGACGCGAGCATTAACTCGGAATTAGCCGTAATAAAAGCTTTAGGAGAAGCCGCCGAAAAACTACATAAGCAACACCAAGTAGTACTAATGTTAGATGTCGGCGATTTACGTGAAGGCATTTTGAAAGAAAATCTGCTTGCAAGTGCAGCTATGGTACTCAAAATAAAAGGCATAAAACTAATCGGCATTGCAACAAATATGGGTTGTTACGGTGGCATTATACCTGATATGCAAAACCTAGGCTTATTGGCATCCTTGGCAGCGGCAATCGAAACCAAGTTTGATATAAAGCTTACTGTAATTTCAGGTGGAGGCACTTCCAGTTTGAAATTAGTTGAAGATAATCTGATGCCGCAACGAATCAATCAGCTGCGGATTGGAGAGGGAATACTACTCGGTACCGATACTACTAATTCCCGAATTATACCTTACCTTTATCAGGACGCTTTCCTGCTGGGCGCCGAAGTAATTGAAGTAAAAAGCAAACCATCAGTTCCAAACGGGGTAGTTGGCAAAGATTTCTTCGGCAACGTCCCACACTTTACGGATGAAGGAATAAGAAAAAGGGCTATTGTTGCCCTGGGCAAGCAAGACCTCTACATAGAAGGTATTATTCCCAGTGAATCCGATATGAAAATTATGGGTGCAAGCAGCGACCATTTAATCCTGGATATCACAGATGCCGAACGGTCAATACGTGTAGGCGACGAAATTACCTTCTCCTTGAATTATTCCGGTCTTCTTTCGGCTAGCACTTCAAAATTCATCGGCAAAATCTTCAAAGGAGGCGAGAATCTTGATTGAACTGGTACAAGAAAACAACCTCCACGTAATTAACCGAATAATTGAGATAGACCAAGAAGCTTTTGGAAGCGGCGGCATGAACGAGTGGCATCTTTTACCGCTTGTCCGTCACGGAAGAGTTTTCGTCATTAAAGAGAATGATTGCATTATGGGTTCAATCCAATACCTACTGGATTGGGATAACAGAAAGAAAGCATATCTTTTTGGCATTGCTATTGCCAAAGAAGGACGCAGCAAAGGGTTTGGCAGCAAACTTATCGCGGGCAGTTTCAGTAAATTGACTAAGGATGATATCGAAGAAATAGAATTAACCGTTGATCCTGCCAATACTCCTGCCATAAATGTGTATCAGAAAAAATTTGGCTTCGTAGTCACTGAATTTAGGAAAAATGAATATGGTGATAACGAAGATAGGCTTATTATGACCTTGAACCTAAAGAACAAAATCTGAATATCTTTAAAAGTTCCCGCAAAAAAGCAGGCTATACTTAAAGTATAGCCTGCTTTTTTATGCATTCAAGCGTTTTTATTAAGACTTATTCCTTCGAAATCGCCTTGCAACAATTGCCTTTTATTCGACATTTAAAACTTTATGCAGTTGAATGCCCACCCTGAGTTGCAGTTTTGGGTTTTCCATTACTATGCATACCGCTCGCGCCGCGGATTCGGCTTTGCCGCTTTCGACCTGAAGATAAATTCTTCTGGGCGGCACTCGGTCCGGCTGAATAAAATCAACCTTGAAGTCATCATCAACAACATATTTAAGTTCATTAGCGCGGCAGTTAATCACATAATTACTGTCAGGTTTTGGCGAAACAGTCACCCAGTCGATACCCCATTCATCAAGAACAGGATTGGTGCCATTAGTCTCCAAAGTAACAAACTTTCCGCGTGCCTTCAAAGCCTTTACCAAAGGGCCCAAATCATACAAGGTTGGTTCGCCGCCCGTAATAACGACGATAGGCTGGTCAAAATGCCATTTGGTCAAAATCTCCTCAACATCGAGCAGATCCGCTGACGCCAAATCATAAGAATGTTGAGTGTCACACCACGAGCAGCGCAGATTGCAGCCAGCCAAGCGAATGAAATCTGCGCCTAAACCGCTGAAAGTGCCTTCGCCCTGCACACTCTCAAATATCTCAATTATCGGGTACTGCATCTTCATTTGACCACCTCGGCATAGGACGTCTGTGTCTCCCACAATTTTAGTTTCAAGACTTCCACGCCTAGTGGTGCCAATTGCTTTTCCAACACTTCGTAAAAATAGACAACCATATTTTCTGCCGTCGTCCGGAAAGGTAAAACATCATTCAACATTTTATGGTCAACTTTTTCAATTATCTCACTTTGCACGATTTCTTTCAGATCACCGAAGTCAAGCACCATGCCGGCACTCGAACCACTGGCAACAACATCACCGTCTGTTCTTGCTACCGTTACTTCCAGGCGATAGGTGTGTCCATGAATACCAGCGCATTTGCCCTTGTGCTCAGGCAGAAAATGTGCCGCATCGAATTTGAATATTTTCGTAACGCTTATACGGGCCATTATTTACCGGCTCCTCTCCACGCCAAATATTTTTCCAGACCATGATTGCGCAGTTTGCAGGCGGGGCATTCGCCGCAGCCAGAGCCCATAATGCCCTTGTAGCAGGTTAAAGTATTATCACGTACATACTCCAGCTTGCCCATCTTATCCGCCAGTTCCCAAGTCTCCGCCTTGTCGATCCACATCAGCGGCGTATGAATAACAAAAGAATAATCCATCGCCAGATTCACCGTAACATTCAGCGACTTGATGAAAATATCCCGGCAATCCGGATAACCGCTGAAATCAGTTTCGCAAACTCCCGTCACGATATTACGTAATCCTTTTTGTTTGGCCGCCACCGCCGCAAAAGTCAGAAACAGCATATTGCGTCCATCTACAAAAGTCGAAGGCAAATCACCGTCTTCCCCGGCTTTGATCTCTATATCGTCTCTGGTCAAAGCATTGGCAGTAAGCTGGCCCAACAAGCTCATGTCTAAAATCGTATGGGGAACCTTTAAATCAGCGCAAATCTTCTTAGCGCACTCTATCTCCTTACTATGACGCTGTCCATAGTCGAATGTCACAGCCTCTACTTTCGCAAATCTTTCCAGCGCCCAGAACAGGCAAGTCGTGCTATCTTGGCCGCCGCTAAAGACAACTAGGGCCCCTTCGTTTTTTCTATCCATCAAAATTCCTCCTTGCCAATCAAGAACCATTAAAATCCAGGAAACATTCCTGCTCTTCTTGTATTTTACTTCATTTTGTCCTGTTATCGCAAACTTATCTGGTGCAATAACAGAACCCGTTATTTAGTTGGAAAGTTGGCAAAAAGAACTTCCTTGTTGTCTTCATAATTTTAAAACCCCAATGACTCATTAATTAAGACAACTTCCATCTCAATATTACGCATCTTTTGATAATATATCATCTGCCCGCAACAGATTCGGTCGGGGCTCATGCAATCGTAGCATTTATCCTGTTTCACAGCGCATGGCGTTTTAAATCCATGTCTTGCCGCATTCATCGGTGCCGCAATATTCCTTGCTCTATATATAGCCTCATCTAGAGTGGGCGCAATTTTATTAACCCCTACTACAAAATACACCTTGTCATGGCCGAACAAAGAGCCGGCTACCCGATTTCCTGTTCCATCAATATTTACCATCTCTCCTGTCTCAGCAAGCCCATTTACCGAGGTCAGGAAAATATCGGTTGTAAGACATTTTTTGGCGGTTGTCCAAAAATTCTCTCCCTCTTTGCAATGCATCGGGTCTATCACTTCATTATGTTTAGTTAAAAATTCATATAAATGCATGCTAAGCATTGTTTCCGAATCCCCAAAGCCAACCAGTTTATTATCTATGCTTTTATCCAAATACAATGCAGCCTCTTTTGCTGTTGCGAAAAAACTTACCTGATATTTTTTCTTTTTTAAATTTTCCATTGTTCGCTGAATATCCATGCCATTATACACGCCTTTCTTTTCAATATTAAGCCAAAAGCATTCTCCTTATTCCTTAAGTATACTTATAACTTAGCATTGAGTAAAATAAATGGTGAATTTCAAAAAACCTGCAAGCCTCGTATTTACAAGAGTTTGCAGGTTTTATTTTTTATTTAATTCTGCAAGAACCTTCCGTGCCATCTTTCAACTCTTCGCATACCTGAGCATAAATAAGCAATGTAAATACAAGGGTACCGCCTAAAATATTTCCCAAACCAGTAGGAAGAAGAAAACGAATAAAGTAATCATACAAACCGGCGCCCCCGTTTATTACTTCATAAGCTAACTCACCGGAACCAACAACCACATGGGCAAAATTTCCTAAAGAAATAAAATAAGTAAAAAATAAAATCAAAAAGAAGCTAAAGCTTCGTGATAGTGGCATCATCCAGACAATAGCCGCTATAAGAATTCCGGCAGGTATTCCCTTTATTATATTCTCTATTGGAGTCATAGCTGCAACATGACTTGCCATACTATGCAAGGCCGCTGCTAATTCGGGCGTTACAAATATTGGCGTTGATAAAAATATCGCCGCTAAAAATGTTCCTATTAAATTCGCCAAAAGCACTAAACCCCATAAGCGCATAACTTTCAAAAACTTAACTTTGGAAAAGTCTTTAAATAATGGTATCATAGTCGTTATTGTATTTTCCGTAAAAAGCTGCAACCTGCCCAAAATAACAATAATAAAGCCGGTTGTATAACCTATGCTGGTAATAAGATTACTCCAAGGTTTATCCGGTAAATATATAGTTAATACCGCCTTAAACAAAAATGAAAATGATATTAAAATTCCTGCTATAAACCCGGAAAAAAGTAACGCCCTGGCAGGTCTTGATAATTCTTCGTCACCGTCACGCCTGATAATTTCAAATAACAAATGAGGTGATAGCCGTTCATGTTCTTCCAGTACCACCTGTTCCTGATAAGATAATTTTGACGATTCTATATGCAGCATTATATTCACACCTCACTTCTTATTAATTTAATATTGACCTAGGTCCACCTTTAAGAATTAACTCTGATTTCATAGCTATATTATTTTTTAAACTTTATTAATAGTACAAATTCTTATTCTCACTCAATATTATTAATAATACAATTTTTTTAGCAAAATTCCTGTATAAATAAAAAATATTTTACATATGCCTGATTTTACTGCAAAAACCCAAGTTTTATGCAGGCAACAGCATTTTTAATACGTCTAAAAGATAAAAAAACCTGCAAACCCTGTATCTACAAGGTTTTGCAGGTTTTTATCATTTATTCCCACTCGATAGTTGCCGGTGGTTTGGAGGTTATATCGTACACAATGCGGTTGACGCCCGGTACTTCGTTAACGATTCTTCTGGAAACGGCATCCAATACGCTGAACGGGATATGTGCCCAGTCGGAAGTCATACCGTCGGAGCTGGTAACAGCTCGCAAGGCGATTGCATGGCTGTAAGTACGACCGTCGCCCATAACGCCTACGGAACGGATATTTGGCAAGCAGGCGAAATATTGCCAGATTTTTCTATCCAAGCCGGCTTTGGCAATTTCTTCGCGGAAGATTGCGTCTGCCTCGCGGGTAATCTCAAGTTTTTCTTCGGTAATTTCACCGAGGACGCGAATAGCAAGGCCAGGACCCGGGAAAGGCTGACGCCAAACGAGGTCTGACGGAATGCCAATTTCTTCACCGACAGCACGCACTTCGTCTTTGAACAATTCGCGCAGCGGTTCGATTAATTTAAGATCCATATCTTCAGGCAAACCGCCTACATTGTGATGGCTCTTAATGGTAGCAGAAGTACCGGTGCCGCTTTCGACAACGTCCGGATAAATCGTGCCTTGTACGAGATAATCAACTTTACCAATTTTTTTGGATTCTTCTTCAAAAACACGGATGAATTCTTCGCCAATTATTTTGCGTTTGCTTTCCGGATCGGAAACGCCAGTCAACTTTGCCATGAAACGGTCTTTGGCATTAACGCGGATCAAATTCATGTCGAATTTTTCTCTGAAGACCTTCTCAACCGTATCGCCTTCATCTTTGCGTAACAGACCATGGTCAACAAAAACACAGGTAAGTTGTTTACCAATTGCTTTGTGCACTAAAACAGCCGCAACAGAGGAATCAACACCGCCGGAAAGCGCACAGAGGACATGAGCCTCGCCAACTGCCGCCTTGATTTCTTCAATCTTGGTTTTAGCAAAGGAAGCCATTGTCCAGTCGCCTTTAACTCCACAGATATCAAAAAGGAAGTTTGAAAGCATCTTGCGTCCAAAAGGAGTATGTTCAACTTCCGGATGGAATTGCACGCCATAAAGTTTGCGTTCGTCGTTAACCATTGCCGCAACAGGACATTCGCCTGTCATTGCATAAGTCTGGAAACCTTCCGGCACCTCAGAAACATAATCATTATGACTCATCCAACAGATATTTTTGCCTTCAACGCCCTTGAAAAGGGTGCAATCTGTCTGCAACTCTATGGAAGTCTTGCCAAATTCGCTGATACCAGCGCTTTCAACATGGCCGCCCAAAGTATGAGCCATGAATTGATGTCCGTAGCAGATACCCAGAACAGGCACGCCCAGCTCAAAAATACCGGCATCGGCTTTTGGTGTTTCCTCAGCATAGACGCTGTTCGGACCGCCTGTAAAAATTATACCTTTTGGATTCTTTGCCTTGATTTGTTCAATTGTATAGGTATAAGGGACAATCTCGCAGTAAACTCCGCATTCTCTAACTCTTCTGGCAATCAATTGATTGTATTGGCCGCCGAAGTCAATAACCAGTATAAGTTCGTGTTGCATTTTTTCCATATTTTTGCAGAGCCTCCGTAACATTTTTTACTATTATTCAAGAATAGTAACATAAAAGCGGCAAAATTACAATTGAAAGGTAAAAAAAATCTCGCGGTGAAATTAACGCCGCGAGATTCAAGCAATTACTTGATATTACATCATTCCAGGCATTCCGCCCATTGGCATGCCGCCGCCCATCGGAGCGCCTTCTTTAGCAGGTTTATCTGCAACTAAGGTTTCCGTAGTCAGGATCATAGCAGCAATGCT
>RZYP01000193.1 GCA_009930275.1 Negativicutes bacterium | reverse complement strand
GGTAGTGTCACCTATGAACTGGAGGTGCTCTTTGAATGAATGAGTGAACTTCAGGATTACAAGAGGTTTACACAAAACTATTGACACTGCCGATTGGGACAAGGATAAATTGGCCCTTTTAATTTCAGATTTACAAGGTGTAGATTTTGATGTTTCCCTAACTGGATTTGACCCTAAAGAACTGGATGACTTATTTAAAGATACACTGAAAGATGGTATCCACGATGATGACTTTGATGTGGAGGAAGAATTAAAAAAGCCAGCCATCAGCAAGCTTGGTGACATCTGGACGCTTGGCAGACACCGACTTATATGTGGTGATTCTACCAAGAAAGAAACCTATGATGTGCTGATGAATAAAAAGAAGGCAAACTTGTGCTTAACAGACCCTCCCTACAATGTAAACTATGAAGGAACTGCTGGGAAAATCAAAAATGATCATATGGCAAATGATGCCTTCTATCAGTTCCTCTTAGATGCCTTTATCAATATCGAAGAAGCACTGGCAGACGATGCTTCTATCTATGTATTCCATGCCGACACCGAAGGGTTTAATTTTAGAAAAGCCTTCTCGGATGCCGGTTTTTACTTGTCCGGCTGTTGTATATGGAAAAAGGACTCCCTTGTACTGGGGCGTTCTCCGTATCAATGGCAGCACGAACCTGTGCTGTTTGGCTGGAAGAAGAAAGGCAAGCATCAGTGGTATACAGGTAGGAAAGAAACCACCATCTGGGAATTTGATAAGCCAAAGAGAAACGGTGACCATCCTACGATGAAGCCTATTCCTCTTCTCGCCTATCCAATTTTGAACTCCTCTATGAGTAACACCATTGTGCTTGACCCATTTGGCGGAAGTGGTAGTACCCTAATTGCCTGTGAGCAATCAGAACGCATCTGCTACACCGTGGAACTAGATGAGAAGTTTTGTGATGTCATTATTAAACGCTACATTGAGCAGGTTGGAACTTCCAAAGACGTCCGTGTTCAAAGGGATGGACTAAGTTATAAATATGATGAATTGGTGGAAACCAATGAATAAGAAATACTAGTAAAGTTTTCCGCAAGATAATTGATAAAAAGCTTGCTATATAAGTGTTTTAGAGTGATATATGTACATACCAAAACAAAGGAGGTTTTGTACATGGTCATTAAATACAATGTAACAGGAGCAGAAAGAAAAAGGCTGGTAACGACTCTTAGTACTCTCACAGGAATTAAAGCAAAGTACCTAGGAATGCCTAGTATGGCATATGAGGTAGGTGATTTTATCATCGATAAGAATGGAAACCTTGAACTCAGCGACAAGGCAAATCGCACGGAAATCGAGCGTGTGGCTAGGCATTTAGCCAGCGAGGGTTTTATTGCTGAGGAAGAGATAAGCGCTACAGAGGGCAGACAAACGGCAGACAGCGAGGAGTTTGGCCTTACAGTTTCCATGCCAAGGAGCAACTTTTCTGAAGGCGCACTTGAAAACTTACAAGCACTTGTTGAGGCAAAAGGAGAACTAATTCGTCATGCACTTGATGTAGAAGAATTGCCGATTGAAATTTCTGAAGATGAAGTTTCATTTCCTTGGTTTGAAGAGTTACCAACACCAGAAGAGATTAAAGCATATACCCACTTCATTTCAGCCTTATCAGAGATGGCGATAAATCAGAAACGCATCACGGTGAAAGAGAAAGAAGTAGAAAATGAAAAATACGCCTTCAGATGCTTTTTACTCCGCCTTGGCTTTATTGGAAAAGACTATAAAGATGAGCGAAAAATACTGCTTAGAAACCTGACAGGTTCATCGGCATTTAAAGGAGGAGCAAAAAATGAGGATAATTAGTAAAGAACGGTTACAAAATCTTCGTGAGAAGTACCCTGTAGGCTGCCGAGTAGAATTACTAAGAATGGATGATATTCAAGCTCCAATGATTGGCACAAAAGGAACAGTCATAGGTGTTGATGACATCGGCTCCATAATGGTGTCTTGGGATACAGGCTCCAGTTTATCCGTAGTCTTTGGAGAAGACCTTTGCAGGAGGGTTGAAGATGACAAGTAAGATAAAAGAGCAGATTCTTGCCATTCGAGATTCTGGTGAAACCAATATGTTTGATGTGCGAAAAGTACAGGAAATCGCTCTGAGGGAAGGATATGACGAGCTACTTATTTACCTTGCAGATAACGTTGGTGCCTATTCCCGGTTCATTCTGACCGGTAAGGAGGAATAAAACCGTGTGGAAAGAAGGTAGCATTAAAGTTCATGATAGCATTATCCATTATTGGGTAAAGTGCTATGAGAAAAGCTCGAAACTTGGCATTGACAAAGGACGCATCTCAAAGCTGATGCTTAAGCGCAAGGAAGAGATTATTGCAAATTATGACCGAGGCTGGGACATTAAGCCTGTGGATGAGGATGCAGAAATTGCACTTGCAATCTTATTATTAGAACACAACTAAATAGCAATAGAGGACAGTGCCAACATTGGCTCTGTTTCTCGTATAGAAAGAGTAATAAGGCTTGCTTGATGCGGGTCTATTTTTATGCTCATTTTGAAGGGAGGTGACCGCAATTAGAAAGCTCAAGAAATATAAACCAACTCCTTTTATGGCAAAGGACTCTATCTACGATAAAGATGCTGCAGATTATGCGGTCAACTTTATTGAGTGTTTAAGTCATACCAAGGGGAAATGGTCTGGAAAACCATTTGAACTGATTGATTGGCAAGAGCAAATTATCAGAGATCTCTTTGGAACACTGAAACCAGATGGCTATCGGCAGTTTAATACAGCCTATATTGAGATTCCTAAGAAAATGGGAAAATCAGAATTAGCTGCTGCCGTAGCATTGTTACTTACCTGTGGTGATGGCGAAGAAAGAGCCGAGGTTTATGGATGCGCTGCAGACAGGCAACAGGCGTCCATCGTATTTGAAGTGGCTGCTGATATGGTACGTATGAGCCCGGCTCTAAGTAAACGAGTTAAAATCTTATCGGCAACAAAGCGGATCATTTTCCAACCGACTAATAGTTTTTATCAAGTGCTTTCAGCAGAGGCTTATTCAAAGCATGGTTTTAATATTCATGGTGTTGTTTTTGATGAGTTGCATACGCAGCCCAACAGAAAACTCTTTGATGTCATGACCAAAGGTTCTGGTGATGCCAGAACACAGCCCCTATATTTTCTTATCACCACGGCAGGATCTGA
>RZYP01000192.1 GCA_009930275.1 Negativicutes bacterium | reverse complement strand
TGATTGTTTGAATGCGGTAACATCTGTATTGTTTATTAATATTCTAACTCCATGTGTTGCGAGTATTGCTGGCTTCTCAAAGAAATAATCCATTCTGAACTTATCTTCCCATTCTGGAAGCAAATTAAAATGAACTAAAAACTCCCCATTACTCTCTCGGAGCATATTTGCATCCATTATTACATTATCTATAGCTGTCGCAAGTTTAAAATCAACCTTCCCAGATTCAAATAATGAGATTAGTTTTAATGCAGCATTGTCATCTTCAAAAATAGTGTCACTTATCTGTTGAAATTTGATGGTTCTCTCATCCATTTTTTGTCTATTGTTATGTTAAAATCTCCTGTATCTTGATTACTCCCTTCAATTCATCATCCTTCAAATGCCGTTTGATACTTTTCTCTTCTACTCCCTTGAAAACATCAGGAAAAACGTTTTTTAGGAAGTTAGCAATATCCATCTGATTTCTTGGCTTGAAGTAGTTCCAGATATTCCACCCGAAATGGCGGAGGTCGATGGCTGTCAGTTCTTTAACTTTAACCGGCTTCAATTCTCTCTCTTCTAACTTGTTCATGTATGCACGGACATTCCGGCAAAGAACATTAAGGTCTTCATCGGAAAGATAAAGAGCAAAAGATTTTCTAGTATAGTCCAGAGCGACATCCAGTATTTCTTCTTGTTCTTTGGCTATGTTTTTCTGCTGTTCGTTCCGAATATCGTCTAAAGAGACATTCGATTCCGGTATATCAATTTCAAATTTCTTTTCTTCTATCTGTGGTTCAGCAACAATCTGAGAAACTTGTCTTTGTTCTATCTTCTTGCGGAAATAGGGGATCTTTGCCAATCCGTTTCCGATCCACGGCAACATTATATTTTGAAGTGCCACATGGATACTTAAATATACTACCGCCTGAATAGCCAATATCACAATAAAGACGATGAAAGCTGTAAAACTATCAAAGCCAACCGAAACAGTAAACATGCGTGCCAATGTTGCAATGACCAGAGCCGTACAAGCGACAATCACGTATAATATAATGTATTCCAGAATGTTGTTTTTCATGATTCTGTATCTTTAAGAGTGTTCAACTGAATCGCTTGTGCCGCTTTGCTTTTCTTTTCATCCACAACTTTTGCGTAAATCTGGGTAGTTTTTACATTGGTATGCCCCAACATCTTGCTAACAGTATAAATATCTGTACCACTGGATAATTGGAGGGTCGCATATGTGTGCCGAAAGCAATGAAATGTAATCCGCTTCGTGATTCCGGCGGCTTCTATCCAACGTTTCAATGGTTTGGAAATCCACGCAGGATCGGGTAAATCTTCGAAGACAAGTTGTTCCGGCTCACGAGGTTTGCCACACAAATCAAGTGCCTGTTGCGAAATAGGCATATATTCCACACCTTTTGTTTTTTGTTGTGTGAAATGCAATTGCGCTTGGTCGCCATTCATGCTGATTTCTTTCCATCGTAATTTCTGAATATCACAATGTCGTAATCCGGTAAGAGCAGAAAACAATGCTGCGCGTTTAAGAACATCGCGTTCGCATGGTGTACCAGCAAGAATGTTAAGTTCTTCAACGGTCAAATATTCACGCCTTGACTCCTGTTCTGGTATGCCTTTGATTTTCGCTGACAAGTCTGTTGTCAAGTATCCATCTATGAAAGCTTGCTTTAATGCCGCCTTGAAAATAGAGAAGTAGGTTACGGCAGTATTGCGAGAAATAGTTCCGCTTTTATTCCCTCCGCAGGGAGCAGACAACAGATATAACTTAAAATCTTCGGCAAAGCGATTGTCGATTTTGGCAAAAGGCAATGTGTCTCCAGCGAAAAGCTTTATTAATTCGTAGGTTCGTTTCCAGTTTACACGGATAGAGTCCGAACTTTGTGCGTGGCGTTTCTTTGCTGTGGCGTTAAAATACTCTATGAAATTCTGTTGCGCACGCTCTTTTTGTTCCACTTGTGCACTTTCTGTATCACTATATAGGTCAGTGTTGTCGTATTCTCGTTGCCGAAGCTTACGGATTCCATCTGCATACAGCATCGTTTCTTGGTCTTTCTCACTTCGGCAAACGATTATTCCATTATCATCACGTTTGGGCTTGTAGGTTTTTGTTCCGTCTGCATCGGTGCGGGCGGTGCGCTTCTTATCCCATTCAACCGTAGTAATACAACGATTCAAGTATTCACGAACACGCTGTGGTGTTTGCTTGCCGGGAACATAAACCGGATAGCTTTCAATATAAACATACCACTCTTTAGTGTCTTCCGCCTTACGAAGCCGAACAGTAACTTTTGTATTGGAGAGTTGTTTCATGTGGTATATTGTTATTGATTATACAAATTATCTATTTCAGTTTTTGGAGCGTAAACATAGTTACCAATCTGTCGAGTTGGAATAGAGTATTTACGGATATGCTTATATACAGTGCTATCCGATATGCCGAACTTTTTGGCAATCTCGCCGATTGTATAACAATCTTGCGGTTCAAGACTATAAAGCTTTGTTGTCAGTTTCTCCTTTTTAAGAGGTGTTTGGCGAATAGGAAACATTTCCTCTATCGCTGCTCGGTCAATCCGAACAAGACGAGCCCCTAAGTTGATAGCAGGAATTCGCTTTTGCCGAATAAGGCGATAGAGCGTACTCTTGGCAACACCGAAAAGCGCAATTGCTTCAGGAACGGAAATATAGAGACGGTCATCTGGTATTTTAGCTACGACCGCTTGCTTTTCTTCTTCTTTTCGCTTTTGCCGTTTCTTTTCACGATATGCTGCATTACCGCACGTTTTAGAGCAATAAACAGAATCAACCGTCTTCGGAACGAAAGGCTGTCCACACACTGCACATTGTTTCTGAATCTTATTCATCGGTATCTTTATCGCCATTTAAGTACTCATTAGTAGTCATAAGTGCTCATAAGTTCCACTTCATCACTAAATAAGTTCCGGTACAATAATGGTACAAATGTATGATAAAAAACTATCAAAAACAATAGCTATTTACAAATGCATAAAAATAAAAATCCCCGTAAACTATTTGTTTACAGGGATTTTATATTAGTTATTGATTATTTCTAATCGTCTTTTATTTCACCTCCTCAAAGTCCACGTCGGTCACATCGTCTGCCGACTGGCCGTTGTCTGACGCCGTCTGCTGCCCTTCATCGGTGCCGGGCTGTGCTCCCGGTTGGGC
>RZYP01000038.1 GCA_009930275.1 Negativicutes bacterium | reverse complement strand
AGTTTGCGAAGGACTGTCAAAGTGGATGACGCATCGTTCATTTTGATAGTCTTTTTTGATATAACAAATCAGTAAAATATTAAAATAAATTACGAGGAGCATGTATTGTGAATGAATATGTAAAATTACTGCGGCAGGAACTGGTTCCCGCCTTTGGCTGTACGGAACCGATTGCGTTGGCTTTTGCTGCTGCTAAAACGGTAGAAGTTTTAGGCGAATTGCCGGATACGATTTGTGCAAAATGCAGCGGTAATATTGTTAAAAATGTTAAAAGCGTAGTTATACCTAATTCCGGCGGCAAAAAAGGCATAGAATACGCAGTTCTATTAGGGGCAATAGTAGGTGACTCAAGTAAAGAGCTGGAGATACTAGAGGCCGTTACTGACGCTGACCGGACACAAGCTGAGGAGATGTATCAAGCCGGAGCCTGCACAGTGGAATTAGTTCCCGATGTTGAAAATTTATATATTGAGCTAGAGGCTCGCAAGGGTGCAAAAGTCGCTAGAGTGATAGTGGAAAACGCGCATACAAATATCAGCTGCATCGAAAAAAATGGCGAGATAATTTTTGCGGCGGCATCGCAAGAGAGCAGTGAGTCTACCAAAACTGGCGAAGAGATCGCATTGAATTTTGATGCAATTTACGAATTTGCCAATACGGTCAATATTGATGATGTGCAGGATGTAATGGAAATGCAGATTGCTTATAATCGTCACATTGCGGAAGAGGGACTGCAAAATCAATATGGCTCGAATATTGGTAAGCTTTTTCAAAACGAGCAGGGTGGTTTTGACACTGTTGAACAAAAAGCGAAAGCCTATGCCGCTGCTGCATCAGATGCAAGAATGAGCGGTTGTGCGAAACCAGTGGTGATTAACGCCGGCAGCGGTAATCAAGGCCTGACAGTATCCATGCCGGTAATTGTCTATGCGGAGCATTATCATAAAACTCCGGAGGAATTGTATCGCGCCTTGGTATTTGCTAACTTAATTGGCATTTACATTAAAAAAGGTATTGGCAGACTATCAGCTTACTGCGGCGTGGTGAGTGCTGCTGCGGCCAGTATAGCAGGAGTGGCTTTTCTTCTGCGCGAATCTAAGGAGGTCGTAGAGGATACTTTATCGAATGCTTTGGCTACTTTGTCAGGAACCATTTGTGATGGAGCAAAAGCGTCATGTGCACTGAAAATTGCGGCATCCCTGGGGACAGCTTTGCTCGCATATAAGCAGGCAAGGCTGAATAACAGTTTTAAAGCAGGAGATGGAGTTGTCAAAGGCTCTATTGATGGAACTATTCGTGCCATTTGCGAGATTGGCAAAAATGGCATGAAGGAAACGGATGTTGTAATTCTTAATACGATGATGGAAAATTAATATTCGAATTAGAAAGAAGAACAGCCCGGCAAAACGCCGGGCTGTTCTTCTTTGATACAGGACGTGAAAAGTGGGCTTATATAATCAGTCAATGGCTGTAGTTGTTTGTGCAGCGGCTGGGGAAAAAATCCTATCCGTAAATTTAACGTACCAGGCGGCGGACTGTACCTGAATAATATAAGCGATTGCAATCACTAAGGCGGCCTCTGTTCCTGCTTCCCGGAAGGTATTCATGGCAAGCGCAAGGGCAATGGAAAGGTTCCTCATTACTGTGCCATATACAAGAGCGATGGCGTCAGAGCGGCTGAGCAAACTTTTGCCTATGATGGTGCTGATAAAAAAGTTGAGGCTATATATGAGCAAAATGGGCAAAATTATTTTGAGGAGCAAACCGGGGGATTGGATGACATCCGCTGCTTTCAAGGAGATCGCGATAAAGACAATCCCTAAAACACCTATCGTGGACAATAAAGGGAATTTTGGCGCAAGTTCTTTTTGGAAGACTTGCTGCCCTTTTTGTTTTATTAAGAAGTACTGTGTTAAAAAGCCCGCAACCATCGGCACCAAAACAATCGTTATTATTTGGCGGAAAACGGCTGCAAGATCCACGCTTACAGTTGCCCCGAGGAGAAATTGAAGATAAAAAGGTGTAGCGAGAGAACCTAATATTAATCCTACAACCGTCATTTTGACGGCAGCTTCGATGTTGCCTTTGGCAAAGCCGGTCCAGGATATTGTCATTCCGCTTGTCGGCAGCAATCCGGCTAACAACAAACCTAGTTGCAGATAAGGTTTGTCAGGGAAAAACCAGAGGCCTATACCATAGGCGAGAAAAGGCAACAAAGCAAAATTAATTGCCTGAGTGATAAGCTGTGCCTTGAAATCGCCTCCGGAGAAAATTTTTCTTATATTAAGTGGTACCATCATTGGATAAACCATTAATATAGTGAAGGGCATAATCAGGTTTTTTAAAATAGCGGTGTTTGTTGCTGCTCCTGTCAAAAAGCCAAACAGCATTGCGATGGGAATTGCGATAATTAAATTTTGGTTTACCAACTTTAAGGTTTTCCACATGATCTTTTACCTGCCTGTCATAATAATTTTTAAAACTGGATTTTACAAGCGTGCTTTCTAATAATTAAATAATACCACCCCGCAGGGAGGGGTATTAGCTTGAACAAATTATATTACATACTTTGTATTTTTGCAAGAGGGGGTATTTATACTTTTGCATATTTTTTCCGGCATTGTCTGGAGTGGTATAATAATTTAAATAGAAGTATGGTTTGAGGAGGGACGGAATGAATCGATGCAAGTGGCCTGGCCGCAATGAAATGATGCAATCGTATCATGATAATGAGTGGTGTGTACCGAGTTTCGATGATATCTATATTTTTGAGATGTTGAATTTGGAGGGCGCTCAGGCTGGACTCTCGTGGAGTATAGTGCTTGCTAAAAGAGAAGAATACAAAAGAGCATTTCACTATTTTGATATAGAATATTGTGCCCGCTTAACCGATAGCGAGCTGGAAGACATTAGAAATCAATATAATGTTATAAAAAACTTGGCAAAGATTAAGGCTGTGCGTAATAATGCCTTGGCAGTTCTTGAATTAAAGAAAGAATTCGGCAGTTTTTCCAATTTCTTATGGCGATATGTTGAGTTCAAACCAATCATTAATAATTGGAGAAGCGAAGAGGAAGTTCCGGCAAAAACGGAATTGTCTGAGCAAGTAAGCAGTGACTTGAAAAAGCGGGGATTTAAATTCGTTGGACCGGTAATCATTTATTCGTTTATGCAGGCAATTGGCATGATCGATGATCATATATGGACATGCTCTTTTCATTCGGCTAATAAATGAATCAAGAAGCAATGTTTTTGTAAGTTCTTCGTTTTGTCACAAATCATCTCTTGACAGGCAATTATGATAAAGATAAAATATAGTTAGCTTAAGCTAACCTTACATAAGGAGAATTGATCATGATAAATTATATTGTTGGTGGAATAATAGTAGTACTAATTATTTTGGCTGTGCGCAGCTTTTTCAAAAAAGATGATGGCGAATGCAGCGGTTGTTCAGGCTGCAGCAAGAACTGCGGTTTGCGTAAATAAGTATTAAACAACCATTATTTGGTCGTTAGATGTTGGAAACAACTGTTGACATTGTTGTCACTGTTGTTCGCGTTGAGCGATAAAATAATGGTTGTTTTTATTTGCAGGTGTCCTTGTTTTATTGATTTTTGTTGGTGTAGTTAACTTTTTAGCTTAAAATATAAGAGCAACAGGGAGAAAGACCAGAGGGGGAGGGTTCTCTTTGGACACGGAAAGGGATGTTGTTATGAAAAAGGTTGTAGTAATTACTACGGGCGGTACCATCGCCATGAAATACGACCGGCAAACCAAAGGCCTTGTACCAGCGGTGAGCGGAGATGATCTTATTGAGGCGGTGCCGGCGCTGGCTAATGTCGCGGAAGTTGAGGTTGTAGAGTTTTCGAATGTTCCAAGCGGGCATATTACGCCGGCCATGATGTTTGATCTGGCAAAGCTGGCTGACAATTACGCTGCCAATGATGACGTAGCGGGCATAGTTATTACCCATGGAACTGATACACAGGAAGAAACGGTATATTTAATGAGCCTGGTTCTGCAGACGACGAAGCCGGTATGTATTACCGGTGCCATGCGCGGCGCTTCAGAGATGGGGGCGGATGGGCCTGCCAACATATTGGCAGCCGTACAAGTTGCGGCCTGTAAGGAAGCTGCCGGCAGAGGCGCAATGCTGGTTTTCAATGATGAGATTCATGCTGCCGCGGAAGTCGCTAAAACCCACACGACTTCCTGCTCAACTTTTGCTTCCCCGGGGTGGGGGCCGATAGGGCATGTATATTTTGACAGAGTGGTTTTTAGAAGACAGCCGGAAAACCTGCAGAAAATTGCAACGGAAAAGATAGTAGAAAATGTCTATTTGATAAAAGCGGTAGCGGGATTGGACGATTATCTTTTTAAATGCCTGGCGGATAAGCCAGCCAAAGGAATTGTTGTTGAGGCTTTGGGCTGCGGTAATGTGCCGCTCGGAGTCAAACAAGGGATAGAGTATGTGAGGAGTCGCGGCATTCCGGTAGTTCTGGCGACAAGAGTTCATGCAGGCAGAGTTGTGCCTGCATACAGTTATCCTGGAAGCGCTCTGTCAATGTCCGCAAGCAATCTTATTATGGCAGGCGAGCTTACAGGTCAGAAAGCCCGAATCAAGTTGATGTTGTTGTTGGGCATTACTGATGACCTTGATTTAATTAGAAAATATTTCGATTAAAAACATAATATTGTATACATGTTGTTTCAAAATTGTAAAAATTTTACAAAAGCAGCAAAATGCAGACAACAAAGTGCTTAAAGTTACAAAAATTAATAGCAAAAAGTATTGACACGGTGAAACTATGCGTTTATACTAAACACATAATTTGTTACGGCAGTGAGGCCGGATTGTTCTGTCCGAACAATTCGGCTCTTTTTGCAAACAAATAGAGGTATAATAAAGAAAAAACTTAGGAAAGCAGATTTTTCAAGAAAATTTCTGCTTTTGGTTATGGCCAGGTGGTGCAAAAATTTGTTGTTAAGAAATGCGTGGGCAGAGATTGATTTAACTGCTGTTGCTCACAATATTAAAGAAGCAAAGATGAAAATTGTTCCCGGCACCAAATTATGTGCTGTTGTTAAGGCCGATGCCTACGGTCATGGTGCTGTTCCGGTGGCAAAAGCGGCATTGGCTGCAGGCGCTGATTTTTTAGCAGTAGCTTTGCTGCAGGAAGCAATTGAATTGAGAGAGGCTGGCATTGAGGCACCCATCTTAATTTTGGGGGCGCTGCAGGAAGAATATGCTGAAGAAACGGTTTCATATGGCATCAGCCAGGCTTTGTTCACCTTGGCAAGTGCCAAGGCTCTTTCGGCTTCTGCCGTAAAACTAGGCAAAAAAGCAAAAGTTCATCTGGCAATTGAAACAGGCATGAACCGTATTGGTATTTTGCCGGAACATGCAGGTGAATTTGCTGCTCAAATTATGGCATTGCCAGGCGTAGAAATTGAAGGTGTTTTCTCTCATTTTGCCATGGCAGATGCCAAGGATAAAGCCTATTGCCGTGAACAATACGCCAAATTTCAAAATGCGTTATTTCAAATTAGAGCGCAAGGAATTGAAATACCTATCAAGCATATATCTAACAGCGCCACAATTTCAGAAGCGCCGGAAATGCAATTGGATATGGTAAGACAAGGCATTACCTTGTATGGACTGTGGCCGTCTGAAGAGGTGGAGCGTTGCTTGGATTACCAACCGGTTATGAAGTTGAAGGCCAAAGTTGCTTTTATCAAGCAGATAGAGCCTGGTGAAACTGTTGGTTATGGCAGGACTTTCAAGGCTGAACGCGTAACTAAGGTTGCGACTCTCCCCTTGGGTTATGCCGATGGCATCAGCCGCCTGCTTTCTAACAAAGGCTATGTTTTAATAAAAGGGCAAAAAGCACAAATAGTGGGTAGGATTTGCATGGACCAGTTCATGGTAGATGTCACAGATATAGAAAAAGTTGACATCGGTGATGAAGCTCTTGTTTTTGGCAGAGAGGATTTGTCAGCAGACCAAGTGGCAGCATGGATAGGTACAATAAGCTACGAAGTGCTTTGCTCTATAAGTAAACGAGTCCCTAGAATATATATAGATAAGTAGGTTGTTCAGCCGCAAGGCTTGGCAATATAAAGAGAAAAGTACTTACAAACAAGGGAGTGAATGGCTAATGAGGGGAAAATTATTAGCAACAGCAATTTCGGCAATGTTAGCAGTGTCGGTAGTTGCAAGTGGTTGCGGCGGGGGAAGCAAAGCGTCTGATGAAATTAAAATCGGCGTTGTCTCCGAAATGACAGGCAGCAATGCTACTTATGGAACATCTGTTGTCAACGGTATGAAATTGGCATTAAAAGAAGCCAATGACAAAGGCGGAGTTCTCGGTAAGAAAGTTAATATCATTGTAGCAGACAGCAAGAGCGAGCCGGCTGAAGCAGCTAACGCAATGTCCAAGCTGATCAACCAGGATAAGACGCCTGTTGTCATGGGTATCTTCACCAGTTCCAGTGCTATTGCAGCAGCTAATGTCAGTGAAGCGGCAAAAGTACCGTTCCTGGCAATCGGTGCAACTAATCCTAAAGTTACATTGGATGATAAGACCGGCAAGGTAAAACCTAATACTTTCCGCGTTTGCTTTATCGATCCATTCCAAGGAACAGTAGGAGCTAATTTCGTTCTTAATGAATTGAAAATGAAAAAAGCAGTAATCTTTGTTGACAACAGCAGCGATTACTCCAAAGGTTTGGCGGCTTTCTTCAAACAGGCATATTTAGCTAAAGGCGGCCAAATCGCTGGCGAAGAAGCTTACTTGCAGAAAGATACTGATTTCAAAGCAGTTCTAACCAAAATCAAAACCATGAATCCTGAAGTTCTTTATGTACCTGGTTACTATGAAGAAGTTGGCAAGATTATAAAACAAGCTCGTGAGTTGGGTATGGATTTACCGATTGTCGGCGGCGACGGCTGGGACAGCCCGAAACTTGCTGAAATCGCTGGTGCTGGTCCTTTGAACAACACCTTCTTCACTAACCACTATTCTCCGGATGATACCAGCCCTGCCTCCAAGGCTTTTGTTGATGCTTATGTCAAAGCCTATAATCAAAAACCGGACGCTCCGGCAGTACTTGGTTATGATGGCGCACGTTTGATGATTGACGCTATCTCCCGCGCTGGCGCTGTTGAAGGTGCTAAAGTAGCTAAGGCTCTTGCTGCGACTAAGAACTACAAAGCAGTTACCGGCGATACTTCTTTGAATGAAACTCATGACGCTGTTAAGAGTGCAGTTATCATCGAATTCAAAGATGGTAAGCAAGCTTATCGCGCAACTGTTAAACCTTGATCTTAATCAAGGCCAATTAAATAGCTTTCCCTTATTTGTGACTGTCACGGGTTTTGGCCTGTGGCAGTCACTTTATTTTTGAGCGGCAGGAAATATGGGGTTGGGCGGCGAATGGATATTACCGGAAAATCAAATAATAATGGATTTATGGAGGAGATAGAGATGACAGAACAAGAATGGAATGAATATGTTAATTTTGCGTCCGGTGGCGAGTGGCCCATCCCAAGAGGCATGATCAGCGATTATAATAATTGGATGTGCCGTTCTATAGTCGGCAGAGCATTATACTTCCGAGACAAAGTTGAGGATGCCATGACAGTTCTTGCTACCGTTGTTGATGTTGAACCTTCCATGGAAAAAGCCGAAAAAGGGATGTCTGAAGCGGAACACAAAATTCTTTGTTTGAGGGATATTGCTAAAATAGTTTGGGGTTTGACGGGCAAGGCCGAGGCAGCTCTAAGTTATTGGGATCAAGCTGTCGAACTTTGCGCAAAATATCAATATCCGTTTGTAAGTGTGGCACGCGGAGAAATTAGTTATGGCCGTCTTATCATGCTGGTGGCCGCGGGACGGGAAGAACAGGCTTGCAGCGAAGCCAGGGAAATGACACAAAATGAGCGTTTCGAGCGGGAAAACATCAGCAGCTACCGTTATTTTGCCTATAGATTTCTGGCGGAAAGAGAGCATGCCCAGGGCAACCTGCAGAAGGCAGTGCTTCTTTACGAAAAGGCTTTCTGCTATTACCCTAAATCGGCCGAAGGTGAACGCGATTATGCTGCTGCAGCCAAGATGACCGATCCGGAAGAGCGTTACGCGAAATACCAGCATATGAGTTCGATGCAGTACCTGCAGTGGGAAATAACAGCATAGTTAATTGAACGATTAAAACATTTTAAATACAAAAGCCCCGAAAATTGGTACAATATTTTTGTATAAAAGATCGTACTTTACATTTGAGGGGAAGGTTTTAAGGGATGCATTTTCGAAAGAAGTTATTTCTCATGGGTTTGGTTTGTTCCTTGTCAATTCCAAGTATGGTATCGGCTGAAGGCTTCGGCATTAATGAGTGGAGCGCCGAAGGCGTGGCTATGGGCGGGGCAAGAATGTTTGCCGAAAACGATCCTGCTAATGTGGCCTACAACCCGGCCTCTATTACTAAAGTTAAGGGTATGGCCTGGAAAACCGGTGCCGTTTATATCAGCCCGCATGGAAAATACAAAGCATACGATGCTGAAGGCGGACTGATCGAATCAGGGAAAAATGTAGTACACCCCGGCATTATGCCATATTTTTATTACGTGGACCAGATTGACGCAAAACAATGGTTTGGCATTGGAACTTTCACGCGCTTCGGTATGATTTCGGAATTTGGTAAAGATTCTATTGTTGCAACAAATGCTTATTCTTCAGAACTAAAAGGCATGAGCATTACACCAACATATGGCTGGAAACCCGACAATAAGGTCAGCGCTGCTGTCGGCGCAGAGATTAACTATGTTAATCTAAATTTAAAGAAAAAAATAGCTGGCGGAGCTTATGACACTGAAACACAGGGCGACAGCGTTGCTTTGGGTTGGAATGCCGCTGTTAACTATGAATTTGACGATAAAAATGAAATAGGTCTTGTTTATCGTTCGCGTATAACACATACCATGGAGGCTGATTTTACTTCGACATATAGCATTTTGAACTCTAAGGCACATGGCAAAGTGGTATTGCCTGACAGCTATTCCATTGGTTACAATCACAAATTTGATAATAAGACCAGAGTAGAATTACAAGGAACGTATACTCGCTGGAGCACATACGATAAGCTTAATATTTATTTTGACAATCCTTATACTACGGATAGTTTGGATCCTAAAAACTGGAGCAATGGCTGGCGCTATGCAATAGGCGTAGAACGCAAACTGAGTGATAAGTATACGCTTATGGCTGGCTTTGCCTATGATGAGTCCTCTATCCCTGATGAACATGCGGACTTTATGATACCGACCGGTAACAGAAGGACTTACTCGCTAGGCGGTCAGTATCATGACAAGAATCAGACGGTTACGTTGACTTTGGGGCATCTGGATATAGGTGACAAGGATATCAGCCCGAAAGCAGGAGATCAATTCGCGACCGTGCATACGCACAATAATTATGCTAAAGTCGTCGCTGTGGGCTACGAACGCAGATTCTAAAAAGCAAAAATTGTAGTAACCCTGAGCAATGCTTCTTGTGAGGCATTGCTTTTTTATTACATTTTCAAGCGCCGGCAATCTGTTTGCTCCACCTTCGACACGCGCTTGCCAGTTCTTTGGCAAGAACTGGGCACAATTTTGCAAAAAATTATTAGATAGCATACAATGTATTTAAAATAGGAGCGCGAACTTTAAAGGAGGGAGGCAGCTATGGCAGTAATATTTTATTTCAGCGGAACCGGCAACAGCTTTAGTGTGGCACGAAAATTGGGCAAAGAGCTGGATGCCAGGGTGGAAGGGATAAGCGGTTATTTAAGCGCACCCTATACCGTCGAAGATGAGCTTGTCGGCTTTGTGACGCCCGTTTTTTGTTTGGCCTTGCCGCCGCTGGTTAAAACTTTTTTGAAAAAGGTGCATCTGGTCAAACCGGTTTATGTTTTTGGCGTGGCGACGATGGGTGCGATGGTCGGACAGACGCTGAGTCAGGCAGAAAACATTCTGTCACAGCGCGGACTAAGCTTGAATGCAGGATTCAATATAGCTTTGCCGGATAGCAGTATCGTTTTTCCAACCACGGCAAAAGTAAAAAGCAAAATGTTGAGCTCCGAAGAAAAAGAAGTGTCAAAGATTGCTTTGGCAGTGAAAAAGCGCGCAGAAAATGATCACAAAAGCAGCTTTTTGTTTGTGGGCAATATGGTTGAAAGCGTAGGCTGGTGGGTAATGAAGAATTTCTATGCAATTGACAGAAAAACTGTTTCCACCGACAAATGCATTCAATGCGGTTTGTGCGTTAAAATTTGTCCTGCTGACTGCATCAAAATGAAAGACGGGTACCCATTTTTTGGTGAGAACTGCGTCAGTTGTTTTGCCTGTGCCCAGTGGTGTCCCATGCAAGCTATTTCTTTGGGAAAACTTATTCCCGATGAAAAAACGCAATATGGCCATCCCCAGGTCAACGCTGAGGAGATAGCCTTGCAGAAAGAAACAAAACAGCGTTAAGTAAAAAATATTTGCTCAAATGCAGCGGCTGACAGTTATCCTCAGGGCGGTTTGGATGACAAGCGGCCGCTTTTGTTATAGAATAAATTAAACATTCGTTAGCATTACTAAATTTTTTATGGGAGTGTCGAAGCATGAGTGATTATAAGCCTGTTACAGAAGAAGTGATTGCAGCCTTAAAGGCTATTGTGGGAAGCGACTATGTTCTAACGGAATTGGAGAAATTGGATGCCTACAAGACTGATGAAGAAACAAATCCGCACTATTTCCATGTTCCTGAGGCAGTTGTTTCACCAGGGAATGCTGAAGAAATCGCCGAGGTAATCAAACTAGCCAATAAATACATGTTCCCGGTTACAGTCCGTTCGGCAGGGACAAGCCTGGCTGGCGGGGCGATTCCGGTTTGCGGCGGCATAGTTCTCTTGCTGGAACGCCTGAACAAAATCTTAGAGGTTAATCATGACGCGATGTATATGATTGTTGAAGCGGGAGTCTTGACCAAGCAGATTCAGGAAATAGCCAATAAGTCCGGCTTATTATATGCCGGTGATCCGTGCAGCGCCGATAGCTGCCTGATTGGTGGCAACATTGCGACCAATGCCGGCGGCAACAAGGCTGTTCGGTACGGCACTACCCGAAATCAGGTTTATGCAGTGGAAGTGGTAACCCCCACCGGCGAAATAGTGGAAATGGGCGCACGCTTGCAGAAAATGACTACGGGTTATTGTCTCGAGCAATTGCTGATCGGCAGCGAGGGTACCTTGGGGATTATTACCAAGGCAACGCTGAAGCTGCAGCCGCTGCCTCCTTACCGCTTTGACCTGCTGGCAATTTTCACCGAGGTGGAAAAAGCGATAGACATCGTGCCGAAAGTAATTAAGGCGGGAATCACCCCGACTAGCGTTGAATTCATGGATAACAGCTTTGTCCGCGCAACAAATGATTATTGTGAAAGTCGCCTGCCGCATTATGAAGACGGTAATTACGTGATTATTACAGTTGAAACCTTCAGTGAGGACGAGCTGGATAGTAAAATGGAAATATTGGATACGCTATGTACTGAGAACGGTGCCGCTGAAGTTCTGGAAGCAGACGAAAGGGTATGGAAACTCCGCCGCAGCTGCCAGGAATCTGTTCGTATTATCAGCCTTGTCAGCATTACCGACGATTTGGTTGTTCCTTTGGATAAAATTGCGGAAACCATTAAATTCGTGATGGAAACAGGCAAAAAATATCCTTTCAAAGTTATGACGATTGCGCATGCCGGTGACGGAAATCTGCACTTTGTACTCTGCAAATGTGATTTGGCCGACGATGTATGGGAAAGCGAAGTAACTAAATTCCATGCCGAAGTTTATGAATATGCCTACGGCATTGGCGGTCGTTTGTCGGGCGAGCATGGCATCGGCCTTAAGAAATTGGAAGAGTTGGAAACTTATACGGCGCCGGGCGAGCTGATGGTTATGAAAACAATCAAAAAGGCGATGGACCCCAATAATATCCTGAACCCGGGAAAATTATTAAAGATTTAAAAAATGTTTTATAAGGAGCAGTGCCCTTCATGGGACATTGCTCTTTTTTTATTTGTAAATATTTATGTTTTGGTGACATTTTTTTGCTTTTGGTGTAAAATCAATAGATAAGTTCACTTAATAAAATCAAAATTTTTAGTAGGAGTGTAGAATGGAATGAGTAATTATAATCCTGTTAACGAAGAAGTTATTGCAGAACTAAAAGCCGTTGTGGGCGAGTCTTATGTTTATAGCGACCAGGAAAAATTGAATCAGTATAAAACGGATGAAGAGACCGACACTCGTTTTCATCACTTGCCGGAAGTTGTAGTTGCTCCGGCCAATACTGAGGAAGTAGCTGCGGTGATGAAGATTGCCAACAAATACGTTATCCCGGTAACGCCGCGCAGTGCGGGAACCAGTGTTTCCTGCGGAGCAATTCCGGTTTGCGGCGGCATAGTTCTTTTAATGGAACGTATGAATAAAATTATAGAGGTTAATGAAGACGCCATGTATATGGTTGTTGAAGCCGGCGCCAGGACAGTCGAAATACAAGAACTCGCCAATAATAAAGGTCTTTTGTATGCAGGCGATCCCTGCAGTTCTGACAGCTGTCTGATTGGCGGCAACATTGCGACCAACGCCGGCGGCAACAAGGCCGTTCGTTATGGCACTACCCGCGACCAGGTTTACGCGGTAGAAGTGGTTACGCCGACTGGTGACATCGCCAATCTGGGAGCACGCGTGAAGAAGAAATCCACGGGTTATTGCCTGGAACAATTGGTTATCGGCAGCGAAGGAACGCTGGGAATCATAACTAAAGCCACGCTGAAATTACTGCCTCTTGCTCCTTACAAACTGGATATTCTGGCAATTTTCACCGATTTAAATAAGGCAATTGATATTGTGCCGGTTTTAATCAAGGCCGGATTGAATCCGACCAGCGTCGAGTTTATGGCTAACGAGTTCGTACGTTCTGCCAGCGATTATTGCGAATTGAAATTGCCTCATTATGAAGATGGTCATTATGTCATCATTACGGTTGAGACTTTCAACGAAGATGAACTGGAAATGAAGATGGAACAACTAGACGAGTTGTGCAATGCTAATGGCGCCACCGATGTCCTGGAAGCGGACGACAGAGTATGGAAAATCCGCCGCAATTGCCTTGAATCTACGCGTGTCTTGAGCCTGGTCAACTCTTCTGATGATTTGGTTGTCCCTGTAGAACAAATTGCTAATACCATTGAGCATCTGACTGAAGTGGCAAAAGACTATCCCTTTAAACTGTTTACACTTGCGCATGCCGGCGATGGCAACCTGCACTTTACGATGTTGAAAGGTGATATGAAGGACGAAGAATGGGAAAGCGAGCTGGCAAGATTCCATGCTGAGGCTTATCCTTACATCTATAGCCTGGGTGGCAGACTTTCCGGCGAGCATGGCATTGGTGCTAAAAAGCTGGCCCCTATGGAAAAATATACCGACCCTGTCGAAATGAAAATGATGAGAGACATCAAAAAGGCCTTGGATCCGAACAACATTCTGAACCCGGGAAAAGTTTTTAACATGAACTGAAAACGCAAGTAAAAAGGTGCCTGCTTAAATAAGCAGGCACCTTTAGTTTTTGAGAAGGCTATTTATTTTGGGGACAAAGTCTTTACAGCCATTTCCGATGTTTGAAATTACGATATAAAAATAAGGAAACAAGACCCATAAAGGCTATGCAGGCCGGATAACCCCATTGCATCCTCAGTTCCGGCATGTAATCAAAGTTCATGCCGTAGACGCCGGCGATGAAGGTCAGCGGCAGAAAGATGGTCGAAATCAAGGTTAAGGTTTTCATGATTTCGTTGGTGCGGATATTGATATTTTCCGAATTTATCTGGATCAGCATCGTAATAGATTCGTGGTAAACTTCGCAGGATTCAGTTAATTGATCAATATGATCACTTAAGTCGACAAGATAAGGGTCGATGTTCGGCAAAAAGTATTGATCACGCTTGAAACGCAAATCAGTGACGAACTTGCGCATAGGAACAATGATGCGGCGAGTCAGGGCAATGTCATGCTTCAGCTCGGTGATTTCTTCTTGGGGCGGGACTCCGTCCTTTATGTTCAAAAGTTTGCCTTCAAGACGGTCAACCCGCTGGTGCAAATGTTCTAAAACCGCAAAATGGCCGTCTATAATATTGTCAAGCAACATATAGAAAATATAGCCTCTGTGACTGTTGGGGTATTTAAGCTTCATTACTCGCTCGCGCGCTCCGTGAAAACTGTCATTTACAGGCGGCTGGAAAGAAAGGATATAGTTCGGGCCTAAGAGAAGAGCCACATGCTCAGTATGCAGGCGTTTGCTGTGGCCTATTGCGATACGTTTGGTAACGATGAGCAAGGTATCTTCAAAAGCCTCAATTTTTGGCCGGTGTCTGGTGTTGACAATATCCTCCTGCAGAAGGGGGGGTATTTGCAGCTCGTTAAATAAGACTTGCAGTGAATCGCGGTCAGAAAAACCCTGTACATCGACCCACAAGACTGCATCTTCCGAACGGCGCAGAAGGCTTTCCGTCAGCATGCTTGCTTCTTGTAGTGCCGTAGTGTCTTTGCCTATAGTATAGATGAAAAATTTTGAAGGAATACTTTCTTTGACCCCGACTGGCACAAACGAACCCGGAGGCAACCCTGTTTTTCCTGAGATGTTTTCAACCGTGCCCTGCATATCCTTACCTCCTCAATACTCTATCAGCTCTATTGTACCCCGAGAACAAGGTATGTTCAAGCTTGTTTAAAGAGTGTTCAGGTCATAGGGCGTATCCTGATAGATGTAGTAATTCAACCAATTATAGAAAAGCAGGTTGGCCGTACTGCGCCATCTGACAATAGGGGTCAGCGC
>RZYP01000037.1 GCA_009930275.1 Negativicutes bacterium | reverse complement strand
CTCCACAACAAAGATTACTCCCTCGATAATAATCAATGTGTCTACTCTTTTTCCCATTCGAGGAATAGAAAATTCAAAGAAAATGCTGCCTTCTAATCCTCGCAATGCCTTTTGTAGGCATTGAACTTCAGCTATCCATGAATGATTCTGGTTTAAATTGGAGTCAAACTGATTCGATATGGTAATTTCACCTATTACTTGATCAATACTCTTTGTTAAGAATGAACAGATTGAGTCCTTATAGTAATAATTTAGCATGGTTTATTTAAATCAAACAGATGAGTTGACTTCTTTTCCATCTCATTAAGCCTTGCGATAGTGTTTGTTTTTATCTCTTCTGACGATTTGGAATTTTTTATTATAGTTCGCATACTTTCAAACATTGTATGCATATAATCCTGCTGTTCTATCGATTTTTGCCGTTGGTTCTTGTCAATTCGACTCAGAACCGATATCGTATAATACTCAATCCTTTCACAAAGATGAAGTAAATTAATTGATCTTTTTAACTCAGCCACTTGATTTAGCTCTTTATAAACTTCATATCTCTTCACAATATTAAGCTCATCTCCCTCACGAAAATGAGTATAGAGATTCCTACGAGCACAGTCAAGCTGATTCGTTTGTTCTTCCAGTTTTTCTTGCAATAGTTCAGACTCATTGTCACTATTGTCGTTATATAAAGCCATTAATTGGCTCCAGACACTTTCGGATTTCTTTTTCGAATTGTACCCGTATAGATGGGTCAACGCCGATACTTCAATCAAATAAACTTTCCGGAGATGAAGTGATCGTTCTATACTCGATTCTGAATTCATATATGCTCTAATGGCGCAAGTCAAGTCACACCGAATAAAAGAAACCATCATCCGTAACAAGATAAGTTGATTGATTGCACTTATGCTTGTGGGCAACTTTGTATTGTGAGTTACAGCAAACTCTTTTAATCCCTCACATCCCAAATGATCATTATATAGAGAGTCTATGTTTTCACTTATAACTGTCAATGATTGGCCTGATACTTTATCCATTCGTTCATCTGATGCTAATTTTTTCGCTACACTCTTCTCCACAAAGTCCTTTATATCAAAAGCAGAGATTTTTGGAATTTCTCTTTTAACATCCTGCATTGTTTTTTCGGGAATAGTTTGATAAATGATGGAGAAAATCATCATTGAAATACTTGAAAAGTAAGAATGAATAAGTAAAATCTGTGATATACCCTTGCAGTATTTATCTTCCTCTGTAATGATACAAATCGATTTATATCTCTCTATAGGTTGATCAAAATGTGCAGTGCTATCACGCATCTGTTTATCACAAAACTCTGTCCCCAATTTAGCTAGTTCTCTATCTACTATTTCAACATAAGGATTAAGTTTTAGATCATCCAATACGAAAATCATTGGTTTCAATAAAGACCAAACACCATTATTTTTATTTCCCGAGAAATAGCTGTAGGCCTCATACAAACATAGGTTGATGCTTTGTATATGATAACGTTTTTCATAGGGGATCGTCGAATCTAAAAGTAACCGTAATGATGTCACAAGTTCATGTAAAATGAAATAGCTACCCATTAACAAGTCGTGAGTTTTACTGAGGAGTGAAAGGAGTGTATCTCTCTTATCTATATCATCTGTACCCATAACCAAAAGCCGTTGACGCAATTCCACCATGACAGGAAGTATCTCCTCCAATTCGGCCATGGAGTCTTTGAGGTTATTCTTTAACGAGTAAAGAGTCTGTGGGCTCGCGGGTACACTCATAATGTTAGATTGTATGATCAGTTAGTATTTATCGATTTCTTGTTATTGCTACACGAATCAAATAAATTCAAAATAGGGATGATCTGCATAATCGTGGCTACCTTCCTCGAGCATGGGATTATTCACATAAAATGATTTGATATACAAATCCCGGGCGAAAGAGGTCACAATCGAATTATCCTTCTTCGTATACACACCAACTTTTTTCCTGCTAATTAAACCAGCTTCAATGTACATGGGCATGATGCAGTACAATCCATTGGACAGTGATCGATTACTTGCATACATTGATGACATATGGCTTATGATAAGGTTGGTGGTCACTTGTTCCTGTACATGGAAGAACTTACCCAATATGGCCGTTGCATCATAGCAAAATCCATAAGCTGCGTTGATTAGGGCAGCGTATATGATTGCTCTGTCTCCGGTATATTTGATACCTGTAAGGTATTCCTGCTTGTGCTTTTCAATGAAAGGATAAAGTGGGTTGCGTTGTGTCAATTTACCAATGATACTGCGAGCTTTATTGATTCGGTTTGCACCCTGGTATTCACCGGCAGCCAAGTCTGCAGCATACTCAGGTGTGAAGCTGCCGTCGAGACTAGCTTTTATTGCCATCTCCATTACATTTATACTTATTCTTTGGTTGATACCTACAATCTTTTCCATTTCAATCTTTTTCTATTGTAATAAAAGGGATGATAACCTCCAGAAAATGGGAACCCCCATGGGTTATTTCATCTTTTCCCTTAAAGCATCGACTGTTTTTCCAGACGGCCCAGTTATCATGTACAAGCAACTCTTTATGAATCTCCGAATTATTTTGAATAAAATTGTCCAGGTAGGTTGCATTTGAATAAATAAGATGTCTACTCCCTTTGCTTTCTTTCTCGTATAAAAATGTGCGTTCCTGTGAATTAAGTGGTCGCCAGGAATGAGCCATGATATTACCATGATCGGTAGTAATATAAATTGTATATCCCTGCTCATGCAACAAGTTGATACTCTCTGCTGCTTCTTCTGCCCAGTTTTCCGTCAAATCGTATAAGTCTTTATTGCTGGAAGAGCTGTGCATTTTACGATCCAGACTGACATCCACAAAAGCTTGCTTGTACCGAATGGCATCATCAGTCAAGAGACTATCGTGGGTATATGCAATTTCATAAGGTTGCATCCGTTTGGAGCCCCTGTAACGATTGGACCAAAACTCGCTCCAAAGTCTTCCCTCAGCGATGGGAGTCTGCCCGTAATCTTGTTGTGGAATATTTCCTCTAAAAATAGCTTGACGCGATAGTTTGGTAATAGAGGGAATCCAAGCCATGGTTGCATCCTTCTTCGTTTTAATCCCCAACCCTGTTAATTTTTGTTCCAATATCAGGTATTGCCAAAACGTCATACCGTCTATCACAACCAACGCCACCTTTTCGGTACGATTGTGTTTGTAAGCCAAATGAGGCAATATTTTATTTACCGTTTTAGGCTTAACGATGTGTGACGATGAAGACAAAGCAAAATATTTCTCGGCAATATATTGTTGGAAATCTTCATTAATAATTTCTACAGCTGACTCCATCTTATCATAAACTCCTTGGCTAATCGCCTTGAGTAAGATGTGGCAAATGGAATCCATCGTTTCCACCTTCTCCCATTTTAATGGGATTGATTTTAGTTTTGTAGTCAGTTCATTTATGTCTTCTCCGTAGCGTTTTTTTGCCTCTTCAATCACTTCTTTGGTTTCAACAGCAGAAAGGTTATAAACGAATTTCTTGTTGTGGATGTAAGAAGCCATCCCAAATGTCAGTCGAGCTTGACGGATTTCAGCCTCATTGCAAGCAGGCATAAGATCTGGAATTGAAAAGGTATGGGCGTTGTATAACAATCGCTTAATATCAGGTAAGACAGAAGATGGGTCATCCATGATGTAGCAAATTCGCTCTTGTGTGTTTTTGTCGTACAGTTCATACCTCACACGAAGTTCAAGTGAAGAAGAGATTGGTAGTAAAAGCAAGCCACAAGCGTTAAGTACAGCTTGCTGTGTATCAGACCGTTGTAAGAACCCATCCGGATTTCTCACAATACTGAGACGCTTACCTTCACCGGTAAGCCTCTGTTCTAACCTATGAATAAATTCATCCATCAATTCTTACGGTTAAGATATGATTCACGTCGGGCACCACGCTAAGCCCTTTGGCAAAAGCACTTTTCCACTCTTCTTTTTCTGTAGTCAGCTTTCGTAACTTGGCATTTCTAATGTTCTCAATGCCAATGCGGTTGAGCCGATTCTCTGCATAACTCCAAGCCTTCAGTTTTTTCTCTGCTCTTGCTTGCAAAACGTTTTGAATTTCGGCTTCCATCCGATGGAACAAGGCATGAAGATTATTGTTTAAGGCTTGGTTTTCCTCTATAGCCAGATTGCATTCTGTTTCACCCACATATTGAAAACTGTTTTTCTCTTGTACCAATCTATTCCACACATCATTGCCGTAGGGAGCAAATACCCTGCCCGCATCGGTAATAAACTGAGCAGAATAAGTTGTTTTGGTTTCGTAGTTGTTTTTGGCCAACACTTTCCATAAGGTCAGATAGCCACATGTCTCACCACCATTTTTAGACACAATTACAGGAACCATCGTTTGACTATTCCCATCCATCTCATCCAGAATTCGTTTCACGACGGGATGTTGCAAAGTAAGATGTTCCGAACCAGGATTATCACCCAGCTTGTCTGCTTCAAATACAGCTTCCAGTTTATATCCGTTGATGGCGTATTCGGAAACACCGGACAATCGCTTCACAATTTTACCCTTTTCATTCATCGTGTAAAGATCCATCAACTCTTCCAGCCATACAGGAAGCGGACTGTATTTTATTTCACCGGCACTTTCCTTTTTTATATCATCTCCTGTAAAAACAGGTAAAATACCTTCCGTAGATTTATAATCGTTGAGTTTGCTTTTTATCTCATACAGCCATTTGTCACTGGCAAAATCAAATCGATGGGGATCGAGCAATGATTGCAGATAAAGATGATTTACCTGCTTCATATCGATCGTAGAGTCCAGTACATCATTGGTTTTGTCAATTCCCAATTCTTGCAGTATGGCATCCAGTTTCTCCACGATAATCTCATATACTCTGGTGTCGACCGTGTTATTGGTCAACATATTGAATGCAACTACCGGAAATTTCTGACCAATACGATCTACACGTCCGATGCGTTGTTCTATGGCCATTGGATTCCAAGGCAAATCATAATTGAGAACGATGTGGCAAAACTGCATATTCAATGATTCACCCGCCGCATCCGTTGCCACCATCACATTGGCTTCGTTCTTAAACTTCACAAGCGCCTGTTGTCGTTCCGCTAAATCCATGCTGCCATGTATTTCCACCGTAGTCAATCCTGCACCTTCAAGGATTTTTTTCAGATAGCCCTGTGTCTTGCGAAACTCGGTAAACACCAGTACTTTTAACTGAGAATTGTTGTACTTGTCTTGCAGTTTATAGATTTTCCGAACCAAAGCTGTCGCTTTGGCATCTTGTTCTGTTTCCAGGCAGGTGCGTGCCTCCACAATCAATTTTTGGAGTGCTGTTTCTTCATTGAAAAAGCCATTATCCTGCATTGCAACCGAAAAGTCGTTCGTATCTAAATCATCAAAGTCGACTACACCCTCTTCATCATGGTCGTCAATGTCATCATCCGTTTCACCATGTTGCAACCTCCACAAACGAGTTTCCATGGCAGCCAAAATAGCGGCCGTACTGCTACTTGCCAACTTTTGCATCATCACCATCACCAGTCCTGTAGCATTCCTATTACCTCGCTTGGCACGTCCAAAACAATACCTCACATAGTTGGTTACATGATTGTATAAATCTATCTGTAAGCGATGATATGTTTCGTCGAGTGGAACATCCAATCGTATGGTCATTCGCTGCTGAAAAAGTTTCTTCCCGTCATAATCCACCGCATATCGTTTTTCTGAACGCATCACGTAAGGCTCAATCTCTTCAATACTCGGCATTCCGTCTCCCGGGAAAGCGTCGGCATCAATCAATTTGAGCACTCTGCGGAAATGATCGCTCTTGCCGCGATGGGGAGTAGCGGTGAGAAGCAACACGTTCGGCACTGCATTGCATAGTGTTTCGGCCAATTGATAGCGAGATACCTGTGCCGTACTTCCACCCATGCGATGGGCTTCATCAATAATAACCATGTCAAATTCAGCATTCACCACGGCTTCCAGGCGATACTTGTTGTATTCATCAATTTTCTCCTGGCTCCATCCTTGTCGAGCTGACAATGGCTTCAAAGCATCAGTAGAGACTATGATTTGATGATGCTGTTTCCAGAAATTCAATTCCTCTTCTGCTTCAAATCCGGCAAAAGTACGAGCCATCCCCGAAATAAAATCACTGTTGTAGATATGGAAGTTCTCGTTGAAGTGCTCCCTCAACTCCTGTTGCCACTGAAGCATAGCCGATTTAGGCACAATCAACAAGATTCGCGTTATCTCGCCGCGCAATTTCTTCTCCTTTATCACAAGTCCAGCTTCAATGGTCTTTCCCATGCCCACTTCATCTGCCAACAAAAAACGGGTTTGAATACCCTGCATTACTTTCTCCAATACCAGTATTTGGTGTGGCAAAGGAATAAGGCTACTTTCATAAGGGGCCAACAATCGCTTTTGAGCCATTTCCTCTTTGATACGTGCCGCTATAGCCATATAACGAACGTATGCCAGACCCCTGTTGGAGTTCCTGTTCAGATCATCATCCAGATCAGAACTAAGCACTTGGGCAAAACTGTTATCCTCCAGGATACGAATCCAGTGAGTTTCCTTGCCAAATAGCGTCTTACTGCCTATTATCTCTACATTTTTGCCTTTATATTTCATGGTTCTCCTCTGAAAGAATAGCTTTCATTGTAATGCCCAACTCCGTAAGTTTATATTTTTGCTTGGGGTGGTGGGGGGTGTCTGCATAGAGAGGGGCTATCCAACCAAGTTCGATAGCCGGTTTAAGAATATGCACCATAAAATAGCGTGCGGAGCTCGTGCGGAGTTCGTGCGGAGTTAGAGCGGAGTTCATACGAAGTTGCAATTCTCTCGCACTGTAATAATCGTCATTGATGCTGGATGTCAGTGATTTAATGCGTATTTTAAAGTTGTTGTCAAGTTGTGCCAACTTCGTGCGGAGTTCATCATGAGTTCGCTCTAAAGCCGTAACGTTAGCATCCATAACCACCACTTCAAAGACGGTTAATTTATTTACATTAAAATGTGCCGGCTTAGAACCATTGGTTTGAAGGTATTCCTGCACCCGGCTTATGCCTCGATTGAACATATTTACGTACTTCATTACCTTCATTGCTTCTGCCACGATAGGATTGCGGTAGGCATTCACATGGGGGAAGTTTTCCGGACGAGCTTCGCCATACAGTCCGCCTGCGTTCATAATTTCAATGCGGTTGTCAAACTGATAAAGTCGAATGGGAGTGTTTGACTGATAATCTCTGTGCATGCAGGCATTCATCAAAAGTTCACGTAAAGCTCCTCCGGGGTAGTTTGTAACCGTTTTTTCGCGTAGCAGACTTATTTCTTCCGGTCGTTGCGTAACAATAGCATCGGCTACGAATGATTCTAATCGAGGTAACAAAGTTGTCAATCCTCCTTTAAATTCTTTTTCGTTGATGATTTTGCCGGCCTTTGTTGTTCCCTCAAAGTGAACATATTGCACATAACAACCCGGCATAAAATATTTAGGCTGTTTACCAAAAAGTATGATTGCTGCCATTGTGGGACAATCATATTGCTTGTTGTATAAGCGTAAAGAGGCCATCTGTTCCGTAAAACTACGAGTATCTGTTTCGAGTGTTTCGGTATCGATGGCTTGAGGAAAATATTGCTGTTTGATGATATCTGTATCAATATCATCCAATGTTGCTTCTCGGCAGGGCATTACATCGAAAGTGGCTAGATGTGCAGCATTTCGTTCGGTGAGGATCCGTTCTTCTTCAGCCGAAGCGATATCCTTACGTGGGCCGATGCGTACGAAAACGCGACCTCGGTAGCGGACAGGAGTGAAGAGAGAAGGAGTAACTGCGACGGCAAGCACATCGCCTTTTTCGGTTTCTACCTTTTCTGTACTCATTACAGGTAAAGGGAGGATGTTGCCGTCTGAACGAATTCCGGAAATCTTTTTTACCAGGGCATCATCCACTTTAAGTCCGCTCACCGAACCATCATCATTGACACCTATAAGTAGGTAGCCTTTCTTCCCGGAACCGGGAAGATCATTGGAAAAAGCACAGATTGCCTCCTGAAACTTATCCATGTTGGAAGTGGAAGCAGTACGTTCTATGCGAAAATTTTCATCCGTTTGCAACAACTCGTTCAACTCTTCCTTGGTCATACACTTTCGTTTTTACAACCCAACATTCTAAGAGATTATACTCTTGAAACAGCAATATCGTAATACTGAAGAAGAATCTCATCTTCTTGAAGCAGAGACCCCTGTATGTGGTCGCCCACTGTGATAATTGCCTGGTAGTCCTTTTGCTTGTAACACTCCTTGAACCCATAGCGAAGCACTTCGAGACGGGTATCTCTCATCCGCCTAGCCTTTGGCTTTTGTGCTTGTTCCAGATACATATTATATTCTTTCATCATCTTTCTTCCCCGCATAATCTCCATATCGGCAGCCTTTTCGGCATCCGGCTTGCGCCATTTGCCATCAGCGTCTTTGATGAAGTTATCTTCCAGAATTTCAGATAGCTCAGGAAGAATATCACCTTTCTTAGTGGGAGTCATATTCTTCATCCATTCAGGTTGCAATTCTGAATAGGTTTGGGGTGTTGCCAATTCACGCTTCAACCATTCAATTCCTTCTGCTTCGCTACCTATAAACAAAGCCATTGGCACAATACCTGTTGTTTTACTCTTCTTGTCTTCATATTCCAGTGCTTGAGAAGCCGTAAAGAACATCCCATCGCGCTCAATAAATCGTTCTCGAAGACTTTTTTGAAATTCCTGGGCATCCATGGGAATGGCATAACCGTGTCGCACATAGTAGGAAATAAGTCTGTCGTAAAGTATTTTGGGGCTGCGTTCCACTACAGCAGTCGTTGAATTGTCTTTTTCTTGATGTATTGGTAGATGTAACAACAATTCTTCTATAAAATCCATTGCATTGGCAGATTTGTCCAAGGAATCCTCCAATTTGAATGTCAATTCTTTTGAAGGTTTGTAGCAGGTAATGACAAGATCTTGCTTCACAGCGGTCGTTGTTGTTACAGCATTGAATGAACCTTGTTTTTTGTCGAGTGCTGCGACATTCACCACGATGAAACCAACTCCCTGCAAAGCATTTTGAATTGAATTCCACACTGAAGCAGAAGTATTACTAAATTCTATGGTAATCCACTTTCCGGGTTTTAGTACCCTGTAATATTCTTGAAAAGAGCGGTTCATCAATGTCTGGTATTCAAATAGTGATTTCTGCTGAACGTTATTTATAATGGCCTCTTCCTTGGTATTGGTTGCTACTTTTATCCAAGCCTCCCAAATGGAGCTTAATTCAGAATACATGATATTTGCCCCAAAGGGTGGGTCCGTGAATATGTAGTCAATAGATGAATCTTTTATGTTTTCTATACAAGTTGCCGAATTTGTACTTATTCCGGAATATCCTCTTGTTGGATAGAACGAATTACAAAAATCTTGAATTTTGTTCATCAAGAGTCTTTTAGGATTTTGTTCTATTGTTAAGGAAGGTATAAAAAGAGTACCATTTAGAATGCCTCCTTTTCTGTCAAGACGAAACTTATACATGAAAGTAGCATTTTGCATTACAGAATTTAACCATATTTGAAGAAAAACATCTCCTTTAGCCAATTCTAAAACTCGACTTAAATAGATAAAGTTTCTTTTTGAATAGAATTGATGTGTATAAAGAATTCCGCTTCGAAAAGGGTCGGAAGTTTTATCTCCTTTCTGAATTTTTGTTGTATGTAAATTTGAATAATTACACTGATTGATTTTTGTCAATAACCTTAAATCTACATCTTCTATATTCTTTTCTCCACGTTTTCCTTTGCATGTATAATTCACCCTAACCGGAACTTTTTTGTTCATGGTTACAGTCTGATTCAACAAGGAATCATACGATGTTTCCCAGGCTTTGTCCATGTTTTTTTTGGAACAGGTAGCTCCACAATGCGGGCAAGGAAAAGTGTCTTTAATTTGTTTTTCCTGAAGATTAACAGCTTCGTTCCATAGCGTCATTTCCTGCCCACACGAGGCACAAATAAACACATCACTCCAAATTGTGTAATTAATCTTTGCTTTTTTCTCGTCAACCTCAGTTTCGTACATCCAACCCAATTCATCTTCTACTTGATTGAGTATTGCTTTGGCTTTTTTTGCAAAAGATTGTACATCAAATTTTAGGTTGTAAGAAGCAGCAATTAGTGACGCGATTGGAGAAAGGTCGGAACAAATAGCTTTGCGGACACCTACTTTGGCATTTTTCTCTCCCAACGCATCCACATCTTCTTTAGAACCGCAAAGCTGAGCTGCCACTCCCGTCATGCCCGTTCCGGCAAACCCATCAAATACAATATCTCCCGGTTGGGTATAATGCAATATATATCGCATAATCGCCGGATGAGGAACCTTGGTATGATAAGCATGAGCCATATAAATGGGATTGTTTTTCCCTTCACTGACATCTGCGGCATATGGCTCTTTCACTTCAAAACGGGCCTTTCTCTTTCCTGCTGCTTCCAGTTCTTCTTTTTCTTTTTCCCATTCCCCAATAAAATCATTTAACCAGGGGTTGGGACAAGCTGTATAATAGGGGGGATCAGAGAGATTGATAATGTCATCATCCTCTCCAATAGGAAAGCCTTCTATCTTTTTTAGTTCCGGCAGTTTCTTGCGAAGCTCTTCCCGAAAATAATCCCGACGAGCCTCTTCACATGGAAATTCCATTCCAAAGCAAACTACGGGTTCGGGGTTTAAACTGGTCTCCTCAAATTCATCATCAAGAAACAGCCTGGGGTCTTTATTGCTCATATTTGGTTTTATTCTCTTTATTTGATTATGATACGTACATCTTCCGGACGGTGTCCACGGCTTTGGGCCTCTATGTATTCAGCCAAAGCCTCAATAGCTTGTTGCTTAGTCATAGGCTTAGAAAAGATTCGAAGCATATCCCCATGATTGATCTCGATTTTCGTGAAACTACGCTGTAATTTAGTAATAATTTCTATCAACGGATGTGCATACTGCCGATTGAGTTTGATCACTCCATCGGCAAACTGCTGAATCATGGTCTTTTCCTGATGGCTCAGCATCTCCTGATTGCGCTTAGTTGTAGGATCATCCAGAGCATCACGGAATTGCTGCTCATATTCAGCGAAAATTTCGCTCAACTCGTCCTGTAATTCTCCAATTTGTGGTAGCTGCTCTCGCTGAAGTGTGGGATTGAAGCCATCGGGAGCTGTGGGCATGGATAGGATTGTCTGCTTACTGACAGTTGGATTCACAACTTGCAGCAGTGCTAATCTTCTTAACCATGCATCATACCGGGAAGGGTTAATGAAAGGTGCATCGCGAATAGTATCGCACACCTGTTTATAGTCATTGGCCCTAAGTTTCTGTGCCTTGCTATAGTCAATCTCACTGATATGTGCTTTTACATATTCGCTCATATACCAATCGGCATATCGCTCTTTTAGGGTCTTAAGTTCTGATTTATAGTTATCAACCACAGTTTTGTCCTGGCCTATTACCTCTTTAATATTGCTAATACCTGCGATAATATCCTCTTTGAGATTGGGCTCATTGATGTTGGACAGCGCAGTGCGTAGATAGCCAATCATATCCTTGAAGACATTCAACTCTTCCAGCATACGTTCTGTGTCATCCAGCTTCCGCAAAGTTTCGTTCATCGCTTTTTTAACCACATCGATAGACCAATCAATATTGCGCATCTTGGCTTTGGTGTTGTATCGCTGAAGTTGGTTGCAAATGCCTTTTAAACGAACAAGTTCCTTGTCAAATTCCGAAGCTTCTTCGCTTGAGATCACTTCAATGTCACCGGCAAAACGATAGCCTCCTTTAATCTTATGCTGTAAAGTGACCACCCGGTTCTCGATGCTTTGTGCCTTGCTCGACAAATCGGCAAACACACTGCTATTCGGGCTATCCAATTCATTCACACGGTCTATACCCAGCAGACCCAACATCAACTCACGCACCAAGGCAGCATTCAATCCTTTTGGGGGACAAATATTCGAGAATGTGTAATTATCTTGCGGATTCAAATTACTGATGTCGGCAATGTTGCTGGCATTGATACGCGTTCCTCCTTGTAGCACAATCTCTATTTCGCCCAATGCTGCCATAGTAGCCATCACCAACATTTGCAAATCGGCTTCAATATGAAAATCGGAGGAGATGTACTCGTGTGTATCATCGAAGAACAATTCCAATATCTCATCCCGATTCACTACTTGACCTTCTTTTGCCTCCAGTTTCTGCTTCAGACTGCGGGCATATTGCGAGTGATCAGTGCTAAGGCGACCCTCATTCCACAATCCAAGTCCCATCAGGATGGCTTCTCCATTTCGGTTAATGATGGTGGGGTTGGCTATTTTAGCACGAGCTGAACGCAAAAGATTATCACGATTTTCCCGTGTCAAAGGTTGACTCAATTGTGAGAACTTCGGGTAACGAGGGTTCTCTGCCTCAAACTGCGGCTCCATAATATAAGAAGTGACCGCACTGATGGCATCAATTTTTGATTCTGCCTGAGCTCCCTGCATTGCCTCCATAGCAAGCTTTTCACCCAAATACTCGACCATGGTTTTGGCAAGAAACTGTTGGTTGAAAAGTTCACGTGCTTCCTTAAAGAATTTTTCGCGAAGTTGTTTGTAGCGAGGCTTTTCATCGCTACTTGCACTGCCTTCTTGAGAGAGAGCAGAACCATAGAGCGTAACTTTCTTTTTGAACTCATCGCTCAAATCGTCCATCAGGAAGAAAACGCTATCTTTCTCTGCAGGATAAGATTTTCCAGCTGAATCAAAGATAGGCATAAAGTAGATGTAGAAATGCTGCTGTGGCTGAGTTGTTGAACGATCATTTGGATTACCCATAAAAATATATCCGGCACGATGGCATTTGTGGGATAACCATTCTATATTGTGCGCCCAGATCCGGAAATTGCGACGGTATGTCTCGCCTTCCACCGGCAGTACTTCGGCCAGAAACATATAGAAGTATTCATTTTTCTGAGCGTCTCCCATCTGTGCGGCATAATCCTTCACCTTCTGTTCGTAATTGACGCCTCCTTCTATTCTGAGGTGGTATTCATTGTTTTCTCCTTTTTCAAAATATTGTCCGATGGTGGCCGAAACAATTGCATCCAAAGTACGGTTAAATGCCAAATCTACCAACTCATCGTAGTTTTCACAAGTATGATCGATATGGCAAAGGTCGTTGGCCAATGATTCGGCAGTAACTCCATTGTGCTGACTAAGATCTGCTTGAAGCATCTTGATGGCTGCAGCAGCAACAATTCGGTGTGCCAACGCTCTTTTAGGAGCAAGGCCCTTCGTAAAGTTATCTCTTATCTTTTGATCAATCAGCTCAGTGATATCGCTCACCTTACTCACATCGGGGTCGGCATTCAGATCTACATTGTTCTGCATATCTTTCCAATAGGAGTCATAAGAGATTAGACCAGGCTCGTTTGTAGGCACCTCATCGTTCATGATACCTTCAAACTTATGGGATAGTGTCTTTAACACTTCACGTTGACTTGTGCCGATGCGTATCAAAGAAAAATTATCAAAATAACTTGGATGCACGGGGTATAAGTTCACATAAGTATCCAGGTTGTTATTCATATTTGGAAACATGACTAAAAACTGGGACAGATGTTGGCGAATTTGTGCTTTCTGATGTTCATCCTTTCTCAACAAACGTTGTTGTACAATGAACTGAACATCTTCTTTCTGAATAGTAAGGTCAATGTATCGTTCGTTAACTCTTCCCAGCATATCTTTGGCAAATTGAAATTCGGGAGAGCGGTAAATAAGTTCCTGTACACCAAATACCATACGAAAATGGGTACGATCGCTCATTTGACCCAACGCCTGCAAAACAGCCAGATCACGATTCAGTTTAGCGGGTTCACTGCGACCTTTTAAATAGGATAACATTTCATCGATGACAAGCATAAAGCCTTTTTCAGGGTATTTTTCTTCAAAGGCTGCCATCATGCACTCTATCTTTTCAGAGTAAGATTTAGGAGAATCATCACCCGAAATGGAATATTCAACACCCCATTGCGCCAAAGCCGAATCAATCTTATAAGTGATAATATCCCACAATTCCTGATTGTGCCCCAATTCAAAACGATAAACCATGTATTTTCCAGCAATCGTTTTGAGCCAGTCTTTTGCTTTCTCACTCTGTACCATGGGTAGGTAATCCGCATTCTCAGCAATGATGGAGAATAGTGACATCAAGTGAGATTTACCGGTACCATAATTACCCACAATCTGGATACCTTTTGTTTCTGTTGTGGCATTCAAATCGAGTGTTGCACAGATTTTCGGAATAATGTAGTTTTCGAAGGTATTGGAAAACACAAAGTTTTTTACCACTTTTGCACGATAATCATCATCATCGAGTTTCCCAAACTTGATGATTTCATCAATCGGGTCAAATTGAATCAAATCTCTGTATCTCATTCTATAAGGTCTTATATGTTATATCTTTCAAGTTTAATGAATACTTGGTTTCGTTGTTTGTGGTAAGAAAGAAGACATGGTTATGAATAGTACCTTCGTGATGAATGATTAACACTCTAGTCCTCGACCACGAATCGACTTTCGCATGAAGATTGATATGCAATGCAGGTTCAAAGAGGATACCAATATTTCGGATAGCAACATAATCGCCAACATCAGGATCTTGTATTGAGTATTGATCTATTATCTTATCAAGAGTTTCTTCGGCCATCATCGAGAGCCGTTTATCTTGAAGTGCTGGCTCTATAGCTGTTGATAGTTTGGTTCCAACATCCACAAACGATATATCTTCTATCTCACGCTTGATAAAAAGCAGTTTGTGCCGGAAATTTGCAGCTATATGTTGTTTCCATGTTTCCATTTGTTGGATTTCTTCTTTTAATGGATAATCAGTAATGTATCCTTATTCTCCAAAGTAGTGTACGAAATATAACATAGCAAAGATAATGAAGATGTTTCAATCTTTCGTAAGAATTCTTAATATTACTCTTTGTTGATAACGAACTCTAATCAGTCATCTAGTGTAGAAAATTGAATTACGAATTTCTTATAATGCACGG
>RZYP01000036.1 GCA_009930275.1 Negativicutes bacterium | reverse complement strand
TATATTTTTTGCCGACGCACTTTCGCTCCGATACAGAAATAGCAAAACGGAAACGACGTAGAGAAATTTTGTCAGACTATGCACTTCTGCGTTACAGTCGCTGTCGGGGAATCGGCTTGCTTGATGAAGGAACTATTCAGGGCTTGCAGAAAATAAAAAAGGATCTGCCGGTACTTTTCCCGGAAATGACTGAGAAGGTCGCAATTCAGACGGAGGAGATAAATAAAATCAGGCAGCTGGCAGGTGGAAGATGCATTTTTGCTTTGCTGGGACATCTGGCAGCGCGTAAAGGCGTTCTGGAATTTTTGCGTCTGGCGCGCGACTTTCCTGAGGACAAGGGCTTTTTCCTAATGGCTGGTCACTTCGAACCGGCAAGTTTTGAAGCAGGGGAACTCGCTGAAATCAGGCAGTTGCTGGCACCAACGGGCCGGAATAATTGTTACTTTAAGCTGGGCAAGGTGGAAAGCGCGCAAGAATTTAATGGTTTCCTTGCATGTTCTGACGTGCTTTATCTGGGCTATAAAAATTTTTATCACAGCAGCGGTCTCTTGGCCAAGGCTGCGCATTTTAGAAAACCGGTAATTGCGGGCAAGGGCTACTGCATTGGTGAAAGGGTAGACAGGTACAAACTTGGCGTTACCGTCAACATTTCGTGCGATGACGAGATAAGGGCGGCAGCTGATACATTGGCGGACGAAAAAATGCGCAGGCGGCTCGTCAGCGGCAAGGGTTTTGCAGACTATGACGGGCAGAATTCGGAAACGGCGTTGTGCAAGTCATTGCAGCAGCTTTTGGGCTTAAATTGATCAGACTATTTTGCAGGCAAAGGAGACGATGATATTGAGAGCATTGGTTTGTGGAGCGGGTGGCTTTATCGGCCACCATTTGGTCAAACGTTTGAAACGGGAAGGCTGGTTGGTGTGTGGCGTTGATCTGAAATATCCGGAGTTCGAGGAAACTTGTGCCGACGATTTTGTTATCGGCGACTTGAGGGACCCAGCGCTGTGCCGGGATGTGGTCGAGCCGGGGTGCAGGGTATTTCAGCTGGCGGCAGACATGGGCGGAGCAGGGTATGTTTTTACCGGCGATAATGACGCGATGATAATGCACAATTCCGCCACCATCAACTTGAACATGCTGGAAGCTTGTCGGCTGCGTAAAATTGAAAAAATATTCTTCTCGTCTTCGGCCTGCATTTATCCGGCCTATAATCAACAAGATCCGGACAATCCCGTTTGTGCGGAGGATTCGGCTTATCCGGCGCAGCCTGACAGCGAATACGGCTGGGAGAAGCTTTTCAGCGAGCGCATGTACTTTGCATATGCCCGTAATTTCGGCCTCGATGTGAGGGTGGCAAGATTTCATAATATCTTTGGTCCTCTGGGGACCTGGCAGGGCGGAAGAGAGAAGGCTCCGGCGGCTATGTGCCGGAAGGTTGCCGCAGCGGCTGACGGGGGTGAACTGGAAATTTGGGGCGACGGTGAGCAGACACGCTCGTTCCTATATATAGATGAATGCCTGGAGGGCATCTTCAGGTTGATGGCTTCGCCTTGGCAGGGACCGGTCAATATCGGTTCTGAAGAAATGGTCAGCATAAACCAACTAGCGGAGATGGTGATGACAATTGCCGGGAAAAAACTTCGTCTGGTGCATGTCGAGGGGCCGCAGGGCGTCAGGGGCAGGACCTCCGATAATCGGCTGATTGAGGCAAAACTTGGTTGGAAGCCGCAGCAACGCCTGGAGCAGGGACTTGCGACTACTTACGCCTGGATTGCCGGCCAGTAGAAAAGTGGACCAAAGGGGACTGGACCAACGGGGAGTGGACCAAAGGGGACAGTCCCCTTTGGTCCACTCTGACTTTTCGAACGAATGCAGCGGAATCTCGTAATATTTCTATTTTTGTGCTATTATTTAGCTGCAATATATTTTCCCTTGAAAGGAGTTGTTGTTTTGTGTTGAACGCTAATAAATTGGATATTGTAGTAACTCGGGAGGTGCATGCAAAATAAATTAATGCATAAGCCTCCCAAAGGGTTATTTTTAAAATCGTTTGGAGGATATGAAATTGCAAAAGATAAATATGAAAAGTTTAGGGCTCAGCCAAAGGTTTATTACTGAGTCTTCATTATATACGGGTTATTACGTCGGCAGAGTCGTTTCTCAATACAAGGATTTGTATAAGGTGGTAACGGAGAGCGGCGAATTGGCGGCTGAGATTTCCGGTAAGCTGCGCTTTGCGGCTAGATGCTTATCCGATTATCCGGCGGTGGGCGACTTCGTGATGCTTGACCGCAACGATGATGCTGCGGGAAATGCCATCATTCACCATGTCTTGGCGAGAAAAAGCGCCTTTATCAGGAAGGCGGCGGGTACGGCGAATGAGGAGCAGGTGGTGGCCGCGAACATTGATACGGTTTTCATCTGTATGGGGCTTAATAATGACTACAACCTGCGCCGGGTGGAGCGATATCTGGGTATTGCCTGGGACAGCGGAGCAGTTCCGGTTATTGTGCTGACTAAAGCCGACTTGTGCGAAGATCTGCCGCAAAAGCTCCTGGAGCTTGAAACCGTTGTCTGCGGGGTCGATGTACTTGTTACTTCAAGCCTGACCGAAGACGGCTGCGCGTCTGTCCAAAAATACCTTGGCGAGGGCAGGACGATCGCGTTTATCGGTTCTTCTGGTGTCGGCAAGTCGACCTTGATTAATAAGTTGCTTGGGCAAAGCGTTCTGGCAACCCAAGGGCTCAGAAACGATGATAAGGGCCGCCACACTACGACTAGGCGGGAACTTTTCGTGCTGCCGACCGGCGGCGTCGTCATCGACACGCCCGGCATGAGGGAACTCGGGATTGAAAGTGCTGACTTGGCAAAAGCCTTTGCGGACATCGATGCACTGGCGGCAAAATGCAAATTCCATGACTGTACTCATACCGGTGAACCGAATTGCGCAGTACATACTGCCATAAATGACGGGTTGCTTTCGGCAGAGCGTCTTGCCAATTATTTAAAAATGCGGAAAGAAGCGAAGTATGAGGGTCTGAATTCAAAACAGATTGAAACGGAAAAGATAAATACCATGTTTGCGGAATTCGGCGGCATAAAGAACGCCCGCGCGTTCGCTAAGGGAAAAAACAAAGGAAAACATTTTTAAAACGAAAAGAGGCCAACGGGGACGGTTCCCGTTGGCCTCTTCCCTTTTGGACCAAAGGGGACAGTCCCCTTTGGTCCACTCTTGGTTTGCCTCAAGGTGTTATAATGTTCTTTGAAGATATTTTTAAAAATCGGAAGAAGTTTGATAACAATGTCAAGACAGAATCGCAAAAAGAGCAGTACCGGCTTTTATCATGTCATGGTGAGGGGAATTAACAAGAACGATTTGTTCCTGGAAGATGATGACAAAGAATATTATCTTAAGGTTTTGGCGGATAAAAAAGAACAGTGCAAGTTCCTGTTGCCGGCCTATTGTTTGATGGACAATCACGTGCATATGCTTATTAAAGAGCAAAAAAGTGGGTTGCCTGATATTATGAAAAGAGTAAATGTATCTTATGCCGGCTACTTCAATAGAAAATATAACAGAGTCGGGCCTTTCTTTCAGGGACGCTATAGAAGTGAGGCCATTGAAGATGAGAAATATTTCCTCGCGGTAGCTAGATATATACATCAGAATCCAATGAACGCGGGTATGGTTTCTGCGCCTGAATCATATAAATGGAGCAGTTATAGAGATTATATAAACATAAATGGACAGAATAAACTTACTGATACAGAAATGATCTTGGAAATGTTTGGCTGCAAAGGTGGCGACGTGACTGACGAATTTAAAGAATTTATGGTTCAAAATGATCAGAGAGATTTTTTGGAAGTAAAGAATAACAAGGAAAATTTGCGTGTTGGTAAAGATATCTGGATGCATTTGATGGTGTCGGATATTACTGAAAAGGATAAGGTAATATTGTTGAAAGAGAAAAGCAATCTATCATTAAGAAATTTAGCTGTAATAACCGGAATCAGTAAAACTAAAATACTGCGTTATTTAAGATAAAAGAGGTGGACCAAAGGGGACTGTCCCCTTTGGTCCACCTCTTTTTTGGTAAAAAATCATCTAAAAAAGTAAAATTGTGGTAAGAAAACTACTGATGGTGTAGGATACAACGTGATAACTTATGAGAGGAGTCAACCAAGCTCTTACTTATAAAATATAGAAAATAAGATGTTTGAACAATTTTTATATTGCATAAGAATCATCTGTTCAATAAGCTTTCTAAAAACTTAATGGAGAATTCCATGATGACAGGAGCTAAATATGCCGATTGATAATTATTCTGATATTGATGTTTTATTTTGCCAGCCTTTTGTAGATATAATCAAAGGTATTGTATTGAGCAAGGGGTCTGAATCATTAACGATTGGGATCTTTGGACTTAAAATTTCCTTTAAATCTATGTTTCTAAAATTACTAAAGAAAGACATTCCTAAAACCTCTGACAGAGTTGTTTATATAGAAGTAAATGCCTGGATGTTTGAAGATTATGAAAATGCCAAAGTCGCTTTAATGCAGCCAATTATTAAGGAACTTGGCGCCGAGAAGCATAAACATCTCTTTGGGCCAGCTATGGAGAGGATCAATAATCTTGCTAAAGGCGTTGATTCTTTCAAAACTGTTCCGACGCCGGTCATTGTAAATATCTTGAATGAACAAAATGCTTATGCTCAAGCCAGCTCTTTGGCAGCATCGGCGCTTGAACAGATTAAGAATGATGCAAAGGATGAAGTTGCTAATTCCCATATGGAGGATATTAGTAAGTTTAAAGAGGACTTTGAAGCTGTTTTGGAAGAATCCGGAGTTGACAATGTGGTAATCTTTTTGGATGATCTTGATCGCTGTCAGCCAAAGCGTATTGTCGAAACCTTGGAAGCAATAGAGTTATTTCTTTCTGTCAGACATACCGCTTTCCTTATTTTGGCAGACAGGCAGGTTATAGATAGTGCAGTCAAAACCAAATATTCACAAAAAGTTTCCACCAGGAAATTCCCGCCCAATGGCTATCTTGAGAAAAGCATTGATATGCCTATATACATTCCGGTATTTTCCGCCAAGGATATAGAAAACTATCTTTTGCTGCTTGCTGCGCGGGTATCTGTAAAAAAGGCTTATTTCAGAAAGATGCTTGCCCAAATTGCTCAGAAAAAACTCCTGTTGCGGGAAAGTGCGATAACCATCAACGAATTGCATGAAATGACCGGGGCCTTTTGCGACCAGTACGTTACTTCCGAGGAGGAGTATAACAAGGATACTTTGATTTTTGATGAAATCCGCCCAATTCTTGCTGCTAAGTTTAAGGGGAGCCCCCGGCAGGCAAAAAGATTTACTGACATATTTTTTGTAAAAAAGAATATTGCCAAGATGCTCTACGATGATGAATTAGACACGCAGGTTTTGGCAAAGTTGCTGCTCCTGAACGAAATTAAGCCACATTTATTCAGAGAACTGGATAAATGGAATAAAAAACTCCCTTTAGAGAATGACGAATTCCAAAAAATGTTCGAGTATGTTGCTAACGGCAGGCTCTTGCGTTCTAACGTCAATGAGGAATGGCGAACGCCGGAAATGCTGAAGTGGTTGGAGTGTACGCCAAAGGAAATAGGCAAGCTGGATTTATCAAAGTATTTTTATATCTTGCGCGAGTATCTGGAATCAAACCTGAGTAGCACTGAACAGGGATATAATGAAGATGCAGACAAGCGGCCAAAGTAAAACGTTTAAAAGTGGACCAAAGGGGACTGTCCCCTTTGGTCCACTTTTGGCCTAAAATACAAAAATGGTAAAAAGCAATCAAAATTGGTAAGGACAAATGCGTTCAAGATGATTAAGGCTTATGATTATAGTGTTAGATACTATGTTTATAAGGACGAAAACGATGAGGTTAAAAAGCAAAGGGTTTACATTGGTAGAGCTTATTGTTATTATAGCTATCTTGGCAATCTTGGCTGCTATTGTTGTACCTCGGTTTACTTCGGCGCGTGAGAATTCGGCTAAAAATGTTTGCTATACCAACAGGGCGATGATTGCAAAGGCTTATCAATTGGCGTTAGCGAAAGGCTATTCAGTCGATTTGCAGGGTTTCATCAATAATCCGGAAAATTACGGGGAGTACTATGCCCAAAAGCCGGTTTGCCCGCTTGGGGGTGTATATACTGCTGTTAACAGCAAGATAGTCTGCAGCCACGAAGGACATAATGATGAGGTTGTTGCCAGCAGCAGTGCAACGGTTGCCGTAAAGTCCAACAATCTCATTTTGACCATCAAAGCATTGGCAGATATCAATAAAGATAAAAAAAGCGGCATACAGTTGAACGGGGAATTGAAAGAAGCGCTTAATGGGACTTTTTTACCTGTTGAGGACTACATAATAGAAATGGCTTTTGGCGACAATTATAAAGGCAGCGACTTGACTTGGCGCACGGATTCGGAAAGCAAGACAACAATATATTTTGCCGGTGACGGGACAGATACCTGGAGCGGTTGGAAGGCTTATCTGCTTGTTGTTGATGGTATTCTGTATAAAACAAAGCTGGTTCATCCCTATAGAGGTGAGGCTGATCCGGCTAATGTTGCGCAGCTGAATACACTTAAGGGCGATCAGCTTGCTAAAGCACTGGCCAAAGATTTTGAGGTGGTTGGCTCTATAGACGTCTCCCATTGAACACAAAATTGCCAAAATGTACATAATCAATCATTGTTCACGAGTGAAAAGAGTCGTTTACGAGCGAATAGGACTTTGAATCGGTAATTAATGCTAAAATAAATTTGGCGTTTGTAGGGGGATTGGGGCTGGGGATTTTTTAATTTAATGTAGCAATTGTCTGGTAAGTTATTCAGCCAAGGCTTTCAAAAGGCGTTGGAAGGGGAAGAATTATTATGCTTAGACATAGATTGAAATTACACAGTACGAATAATAATCACGCCAATTGGCGTGATTATTATTCGTACTTTTTTAGTTATCAATAAAAAAATTTATAAAAAGGATGGTTATATTATGCGCTTTTGTGTAAATTCGAAATGTCTTACTTTTGCCGTACTATTGAGTTTGTCGGCACCTTATTCTTCGGCATATGCCCTGCCTGTAGCGCAAGGGTATAATGACCCTGGCGTGCAGTTGAATAAAACCAAGGAGTACCTTGAAAAGCAGCGGGTTGCGCAGGAAATTGCCGAGGGTAAGGAAAAGAAAACAGAGAAGGTTGAAGACAAGAGCAAACCGATTGAACAAGAAGAGGCTGCAGATATAAAATTTACGGCTAAGGGGATAATAACCGACAAATCGGCAGTACTTACTTCGAAAGAGATAGAGAGTGTTACCGGTGAGTATATTGATAAAGAAATAACCATAAAAGACTTATATTCTGTCGTCCAGAAGCTTAATGAAATTTATGGCGAAAAGGGCTATCTGACTTGCAGGGCTTTTCTGCCTTCGCAAACAATCAAGCAGGGCGTTGTAACGATCAAGTTAATTGAAGGTCGTACGGGCAATATTGCTGTTCAGGGCAATAAGTCGACAGATGCGGAATATATAACGAACAGGATGCATCTTACCCAGAATAATATTGATAATATCAATGTTTTGAACGATGACCTCCTACGCTTCAATGCCACGAATGATGCACAGCTGCGCATTTCTTTGCAGGCGGGTGAAAAACCGGGCACGACTGATTATATAATAAGTGCTTTTGAGCCGCAGCAAAGAAGTGTGACTGTTTATGCGGATAATGCGGGCTACGAGAGCAGCGGTCTTTACCGCGAGGGTCTTTTCTTCCAGGACAGAAGCCTCACCGGTGTGCGGGATACTTTGAATATCAGCAGTCTTTATTCCGAGGGAACTAAATCAGTCAGCACGTACTACACCAGGCCTGCAGGTCGCAGCGGTACCAAGGTGACGGCTCAGTTCAGTACGAACAGTGTCCATGTAATAGATGGCGAACTGGAAGATATGAAGGTGCGCGGCCATTCATATTCTTATGGGTTAGCTGTGGTACAGCCGCTGGTGATTGCGGAGCGCTACAAGTCGGAATTTTCGCTTGAATATTCCCGTCAGAATTCCAAGACGGATTTCCTGGGAATGCATTGGGTAGATGACGCAATCGATGATTATACCGCTTCTTACAGCATGACGAACTATGGCAAGAGCCATGTTTTGTATCAGAAACACGGCTACCGTGTCGGCAGCTGGGATAATATTGATGGCAAAGACCGAGACTTCGGCAAATTCCAGACCAACACGTTTTACCAGAAAGCTTACGCCCATGGGCAGCTTGTTTCAGCCGGCCTGAATGGCCAGTACAGCGCTAATAACTACCTGCCTTCGGCGGAACAATTCTACATTGGCGGGGTATACAGCGTGCGTGGTTATGAGGAAAGTATTCTTTCTGGCGATGACGGCTATAATATTAATCTGGAATACGTTATGCCTGTCGGTCAAAAGGGGAGCGTTTATACTTTCTTTGATTATGGTTCCGTACACGGTGACAGCGCTTTTGATGATCATACGCTTGCCGGTACCGGTATCGGCTTCAAGAAAACCTTCAACGATAAGATATACGCTAATATAAGCCTTGGCGTCCCTTTGATCAGGGAATTAAATGGTACGGAAGTCAGCAAAACCAGAATTCATTTCTTGTTTAGCGGACAGTTTTAGAAAGGGGTTAAACGATGAGCAAAAAAAGAAAGATGCAGCGCGGCATGAATAATGCCAGGAATGTTTCTGCCAAAGAAAGGTCTTTGATGCAAAAAATCATTAATTGTGTTACAGCCATGGGTGTTTTAGTTAATCCCGTTGCTGCCTCTGCCCAGTCTATTACAGCCGGTGCTGACTTTACTCACATAAATGTCAATAGCAACGTGACCGACATCACTACCGATAAAGTATATGGTAGTACAACGAAAATTGGGGTCAATGTTTTCGATACTTTTCAACTTGATGCCAATCATATTGCCAATATGTATTTCGGTACGAAAGCAGTTAATTCGGCTGATAAGCTGGTCAACTTTGTCGACAGCAGGATTGATGTCAATGGTACGGTAAATGCTGTTCAGAATAATAAGATCGGCGGACAGCTTTATTTTCTGAGCAAAGACGGGATGGCTGTAGGTGCTAGCGGCGTTATTAATACGGGTTCTCTTTATGTCATGACACCGGCTTCAGAATTGGCAGATCCTACTAATCCTTATAACTATGCCATGTTGAAGGGTGAGTTTAGCAATGCCTCGGCTACTCCCGGCAGCCAGATTTATGAGAATACCATGAAAGCCAATATTCCTCTTAATGCCAGCGGTTCAATCACGGTCCTCGGCAAAATAAATGCCACGGATAACATTGAGTTTCATGCGCCCAAAATTGCGGTCGGCAAGAATATCAGCGGGGACACAATCGGTACTACGGAAAACGGCGGCGTAGTAACAACGGCTAAATTGACGACGGGTGTAGTTGATTTTAAAGACGTGGTCAATCTGACGGGCGTCGATTCCGGTTTGGATACGTCCAAACTGCAGGCCGTTCGTTCTGCTGACGGTGGCGATATAATTCTTGTCGCAAAGGCAGAGTACGCCAATACCATCGACCAAGCTTTCAATAACATTGCCGTGAGCGAACTTGGCATCACGCAGGGCATTATCGACCCTGACGTAATTCCGCGGACGGTGAAGGCTTCGGTAGAGAATTATGGTGAAATCAGCGCTGCGCGTGACGCCGGTTTAACTGCGAATGCCACCAATGGTAATGCTGATAAGGCAGATGCCAGCAGTTTCGGCAGTGTTAAGGCGGATGTTGATGTACAAGGAAAGATTTCGGCTGGCGGCAATGTGAATCTTTCTGCCGTAGCCGATAACACCTACATTGATACCGGCAGCGGTATGGCATCGGACACTTTCGGTGTATCGGGAATTCAGTCGCTTTTGGGAGCAACGGTTGCCTCGATTGATGCCAATGTGATGATTTTAGATAGTGAAGCTAAGGTAAATGTTGCTCAGGGAGCTGAGGTCAGCGCTGATAATAAGGTGAAGATCAGCGCAGAATCCAATCTGAACGCCACGGCAGGTGTAAGCGTCACCGGCAGCAAGCTGTACAGTGTAACTACAGCAGTGCCTTCCGCTGGCGTAAGTTATGCCAATACCAGCAATAAGGCAGTCGTTACAGTCGATGGTACAGTGAACGCGAATGGCGCAGGCAGTACAACCGAAGCGCCGGAAAAAACCATTGCTATCACGTCTTCCGCCGTTACGGATGTAAGCAATACAGCATCAACAGCGATCAAGAAGAACGCCGCTACCGGTGCTGATCCTTCTGCACTCGTTGTCGGTATTGCAGTAACAGAAATAAACAATGACACTGACATTACTATCGGCAATACTGCGCAGGTGACGGCAGCAAATGGCGATATCAAAATCAATTCCGCTGTCGATACCGGCGTGATTGCGACTGCTGCGGCTTCTGCTCCTGACGGCAGCATGGTAACCGCTGCTATTAACTATGTTGGCGAGGATAGTTCGGCAACGGTCAATGTTGCCGGTAAAATTAGCGGCGGTAAAGACGTAAGCATTAATGCTGACAACACTATTTCGGACAATACTGTGACGGCAGATAATTCTCTCGGCATCAGCAAATCAAAGGCGCAAGCTAATGCGGCTTTGATGCAGGCAGCGCATGTAGAGGGTATCATTGGTGCTGCCAAGGGACTGATTCCAGCTGGCGTAACAGATAAATTATCTTTTTTGAAAGGGAAGGACGGAACCGAAAAATCCCCCTTGGATAACCTGTTTTCTGCCGGCGCCTCCGTAGTTGTCGCTAATGAAAAGAACAGCGCCGGTGTCAAAATCGCCTCACCGGCGGAAATTACTTCCGGAGGCACTTTGAATATCGCGGCGAAAACTGCGGTGCTTGATACTTCTATGCATGCTTCTGCCAAGACCAATTCCTTCAAAAAGGATGCGGAAAAGGATGTGACGATTGCGGCTGGGGTAGTGGCTGCTGACATTAATAATGATGCAACAGTAGAAATTGTGAGCGGCAGTGCGGATAGTCATGTCAAGCTGAAAGCCAAAAACATGAATATTAATAGTAGTACCGTTATGGAATATAATCGCGTTAACAAATTAATCGAGGGTGTGCAAAACAGCATAACCCAATTGTCTGATGCTATCAAGGCGATTGAAAATCTTGATGAAACGAAGAGGGCCCAGTATGCGGAATTGTATACGAGCCTGGTTAATCTTAAAACCAAACTCCAAAGCTGCGCGGATGGTTATTCTGATGACTTCAGGAATGCTGCGGACAATCCTGACGCCATCACGGCAGAAGGCAGCATGGAAAAGATTTTTGCAACTGCGGCAACGGCTTTGGGCGTATTGAACGAAGTGCAGACTATGCAGGAGCAGTTTGATGCTTTGCTTGATGTTACCAGTCCGGTAACCAATGTTCTCAATAGTGCGTTGGGTATCGTGACTAATGCATTGGCCTTTACCAATCCTTCAAGCTATGCTAATTTTTCTGCCGGGGCGGTTTCGATGGCCGGTGCTGATACGACTTTTTCTGCGGCAGGGTCTGTGACTATTACTGATATTGATCACACCAGCCGCGTTATTATCGGTAAGAACGCCGAGCTAAAGGCTGCCGAAGCTCTTAACATAGGTTCGAAGAACACAATTGAAGATGTAAATATTACGGGCAAGACAAAATTCTGGAAAGGTGATGCAAGTGCAGCAGGTGGTACCGGTATAGGCGGCAGCTTCAACTATCAGGATTTTGATACCAATTCCATGGTCGTTGTCGGTGAAGGCGCTGCTATTGAAGGCGGCGATATTGCCTTGTCTTCTGACAACAAAATTTTCCATGTGGGGGCGATGTTGTCTGCCGGCAAGAGCGACGGCAGCGCTATCAGCGGGCTCGTCAGCATGACTGACGGCGACAGCATTAATGTAGTCAGTGTCGATGATGAGGCTGTTTTGAAAGCAAATAAAGGCGGCGAGAGCAAAGGCAGCGTAAATATCGGCGCAACTAATGACACAAGTGCGACCAATGCTATTGTAGCGGTCACGGCCAGCGGCGATAATGCGGCCGTAGGCATGGGCGTTGCCATCAATAACTTCAACGTGGTGAATGTTGGTGCCATCGGCAATAATGATGGCAAAACTGTAGGAGGGGTAGATATTTCCGGTCTGTTTGCCGACCCTGCCATCTGGTCGGATGCAAATAGTCTTGACGGCAAGATAACTGCCTCGGCCTTAAAGGTAACGGCCGAAACAACAGGTCTTATTAATGCTGTCAGCGTAGCAGGCGGTGTAACTTCGAGCGGCAGCAGCAGCGGCGGTGAGGAAGAAAAGAAAGAAGGGTTCCTGGACAAAGTAAAAGTTCCTTATACGAAACTGGTCAGTGCTAAAGAAAAAGCTGTCGGCAAATTATCCGAAGTAACCGGCAAACTGCAAAGTACTCTGGAGGCTATGGGCAGCGGCAGCAAGGAACAGGGAGCTGCAAATCCGGAGGAGACTAAAGAAGGTACTTCAGCAGGTACACCTTCCTTCAGCATTGCGGGCGCAGGCAGTGCCTCGGTCAATCTTATTGAAAATATGACCAAGGCAGCCGTCGAAGATGCTAATGTTGAACTTCTTAACGATGGAAAAATGCAGGTCGGGGCACGTGATTCTGCCTTTACCGGAGCTTGGAGCGGTGCGGCAGGCCTTTCTTTCCGCAAAGGAAGTTCTGATAGTGCGGGGACCAGTGTGGCCATAGCGGGTTCTGTCGCACTGAATAAAATAGATAACACGGTGGAAGCAAAAATAGCAAATTCGACAATAACCAACGCTGGCAATGTCGATGTTACAGCAGTCAGCGGCGGCACTCAGGTTGCGGCCGGTATTGCAGCGACCTTGACGAAGGACGCGACTCAAGGTTCGAATTACAGTGGCGCCGGTTCTGCTTCTGTTAATCTGATTGACAAAACAGTCAACGCGGTTATGGATAATGACGTTGTCCAAGGCAGTTCGGAGGCCAAAACAGGTGTTAACGTCACAGCCTACGAAAGCGACGTGCAGGTAACAGGTGGTGTAACCGCTAATATTGCTTTGGGCGGCGGCAAGGTGGCGGGCGGATCTGTGTCCGTTGCTGATATTGCCAATAACGTAAATGCCGGAATCAGCGGCGGCTCTTATCGAAATGTCGGGGATGTTAATGTCAGGAGTATGCTTGCCACTACGCAGGTTACGGCAGCAATTGCAACCGGAATTGCTGTTGGCGGCAGCAGTTCTTCCAATATGGCTTTTGAAGGAGCTGTTGTTTACAACGGATTGTCCAATAATGTCAACGCGGCAATTGTCGGCAGTGATATCGTTACCGGCGGCGCGGTCAATGTGACGGCCAAAGACGTTTTAGCCAGTGACGCAGAGGCTCAACCGTATCAGGAGCTGCTGGGTTCGTACAGTACCAATAAGAGCTTTGCAGAGGACCGTGGCGTCGCAGTTGATGGCAAAGAGTATTATGAGAATATCGATACTTCTTCTACCGGTGTGACCGCCGAAGAAAAAGGCTCTGAAGATGAATCAGAAGCTAAAACGGCCGTGGATTTGAACAACAGCGGCAAAACAGGCAGCACAATAGTAGGAGCGGCTTTTGTGGTAGCAGGCTCTGACAATGCGGCCGGTGCGGCTGTGAATATCGCTAATATCGACAATAAATTCAATGCGGGCATCAAAGACGGTGCGAGCATTGAAGCAGGGAATATCAACGTTACAGTAGATGCCGACACCTTGCTGGTCAATGCCGCCGGCGGCGTGGCAGCAGGTAAGGACAAGTTCGGCGGAATGGGAACTGTAACCTGGCAGGATCTGGATAATGACGTTACTGTTGAAATAGAAAAATCCAACTTAAAAACGGACTCTTTGTTGGCAAAAGCGGAAAATTCGTCGCTGAATGTCAATGTAGGCGGCCAAGTGGCATATGGCGGCAAAGCTGGTGTCGGTGCGGTCTTGGCTTATAACGCACTGGATAATACAGTCGGCAGTTATCTCAGGGGAAATACGATAGGAGCCGCCGACAGTGCGGCAGGAACAGATATTGATGTTGAAGCGCTTAATGAGTCATCCGTGTATGGCATAGGTGCGAGCGTTGCGGCTTCGCAAAAAGTCGCTGTCAGCGGTACGGTTGTAATCAACCGCGGCGGCAGCAATACAGAAGCAGTTATTGATGAGTATAAGAATGAAGATTCTACGAAGGCAAGCATAATAAACGGAGTTAATGAACTCAATGTTCATGCTGCTGATGACACCAGCAGAACTGCTGTGGTCGGCAACGTGTCAGCTTCCGGCAAAGTGGCAGTAGGGGCTGGGATTGCCTACAACGATGTCGGCGGAGCTTCAGCGGATACTAGTGCTGCCAAGCAAAAGACCTTGGCGCAGATTAACAATACTGCAGTGAAGACGGCTGGAGAAAATGCTATAGTCGATGTCCAGGCGAAGGATAATTCTGATCTTCTGACTATTGGCGTAGGTGTAGGAGGCTCCGGTTCGGTGGCAGTGCAGGGAGCTGCGGCTACGGCTCTTGTCAATAAAAATGTAGAAGCTTCGCTCACTGGCAGCGAAATTGACAAAGGACTGGCAAAAAATGCTGATGTTACGGTAAAGGCTGACAGCGACAGTGACATACTGACGGTTGCAGCAGTTGTTGCTGCCAGTAAGGACGCTTCGATTGGTGCCGGCGTAGCAGTTAACAGGATTGCCCAGGATACTAAGGCGAACGTCAGCGGCGGCAATTACAATATTAATAGCATGCAGATCAATGCGGTTTCCGCTGCGGATATTCTTAATATTGGCATAGGCGGAGCAGGTGCTCAGAACGTCGGTATAGCCGGTAATGTTGCAGTTAATTTGATTGACAATGATACTACGGCGGCAATAACTGACGGAGCGGTGATAGATACCGCCCAAAATATAAAAGTCAGTGCTGACAGCGGGGAAACTTTGCAAAATTATGTTGGTACCGGCGGGTTTGCTATTGGTGGTTATGTGGGTTTGGGCCTTTCCGGCGTGGTTAACGAAATTAATGGCGAGACAAAAGCCGTAGTAAGTGAATCAGGACTGGGTGCTGGCGGTGACATTGAAGTAAATGCTGATTCAACGCATGCAATAACCAATGCCGTGGTTACGGCCGGTGCCGCCGTTTCGAGCTCTGTCGGCGTAGGTGCGGCTGCAACTGTGG
>RZYP01000191.1 GCA_009930275.1 Negativicutes bacterium | reverse complement strand
ATAAAGGTATAGGGCCATTCTTGTCAATAGAAAGACAGCAAATGTACACAATAAAAAGTTCTTTTTTCCGGTTGACTGAAATCTATTGACAATGGTTTTTCCCTGTGTTATTATGATTCTCGGGTTGGAGATAGAGATTAGGCTTATGAGAGACAAAAAAAAAGATTTACAGATTCTTAAGATTTGTTATGAGTTCATAAAGATCATTAAGACACTGAGGGGATTTCTTAATCCCGCTGCTGCGCAGCTTCCATCATCATTAAAATCCATAACAAACCCAAGTAAGCATAACTTTTTCTTTTTATTCTTCATAATCTTAACCCAAGCCCATAATTTCCACCCTTTCTCAAACCCATAAATACTATTCTCATCAGGGAGAACCAAAACCATTTGGACTTATTTCCATTGACCATCCTTTCTACTTATGGTATAATACGCATACATTTTAATTGGGGGCGATTTAATTGAGTCCATTCTCTCTTCTGCCACTTCACAGTGGTCAAGCTGCAAACAAGTGTACATGTATCTCTCCAGTGTTCTTTGTAAACGGGTATATCCCTCCTGACCACGTTCCACAATCATTGCGAAACGAGTTAGCGATTTCTAACAAGTTGGTTGAATTTGTTATGCCGCAACTCTCGTACTACGCTTCCCGTTATCAGAAGGATAATAAGGTTAAGCCGCGTGATATGTTTTCTGATAAGTCCTCTTTTACAGAGGAGGTAATCCTTCCTTTAATTTTTGATTTCAAAACATTTGAAGGTGTTCCTATTTATATTGATCGTCCTGGTGTATGGTCTATTGTCAACAAGATAGGTTTAATTTATTGCCAAGCAGCAGCCATTATTTCTGAAAAAGCAAAATCGTTGGCTGGTAGGGTTGGTGCAAGTGAGTGGAAAGAGTTTGTGAAGGCGACTTTTTCCAATGTTACAAATAGTAAACATTTTTCATCATATTCAATATTTCCAATTCAATCATTACGTGCAGACATCTTTTGGGAAGGAGGGTTCTCCTTCCTCCTTACCTTATTTGAGCCTACTTCAGTTAATGTAAATGAGTTGAAATATTTGCATGAGATTAAGCTCAGGTATAACAAGGAGCCTGATCACCTTATCCTTACTGAATCAGATGATGGTGCAATAAAGTTTTCATTCGCGTATGATTTTTCACAGTCTGGCGGGGCAAAAGCACTATACTCCTTCTCCAGCACAATACATGATACTTTCCCGGAGTTTGATTACTATCGCTATAATGGAAAAGCCGACCCATTTTATTACCCTCTTATGTGTTACCATAAATAATGGGTGGTAAAATGCGTTGTAATGAAGGGTGCGAACCAAATAGGTGTGGATGGAACTGTATGAATATAGAATATAACGAGGAGGAAGTCAAGCGATGTGATGAGAACAACGATAAGACTGAAAAGGCTTGTGAACTATTCCGACTCACTGTATAATATCCATAGTAAGGGGGGCGCGGATGAATAAGCAGCAAGTGATCCAGTTTGAAGATTTGTTTTACTTGCTTCTTTTTAGAGAAGAGATTCAGAATAAATCACTGATGCGGTTTGGAAAAACGCGCATACCACAGGTGAACAACCCACTCTGCAAATCTCAATTCTCCATCATCCGCGCCATCTTTGAGTATGGTCGTTCTTCTTTTGTTATGCACCAAGCCGGAAAGTATATGATGGAAGGTGGTGTTAATTTTTTGAGTTCACCGATTGTCGTTCAGGAAACACCGGATTTTATAATAGTTGATTGTAACATGAACACATTATCTACTCCGGCTGATCTGGAGCTAATGGTTTTACCCGATATGCCCGATAGACATAAAGGTGTAATTGTTAACACAACCGAGCAGCAGTGGATGACTTCTCATCTGGTAGTTGAGTACAGCAAAATTGCCGATTGGGTTGCCGTCAGCTCAAGAGATTATGCCGTAGTTGTTTTTTCTATTTCTGATGCACCAAAACTTGGTACAATTATTGAACTTTAGAGGAGGAAACTAAATGAATAACAGAAGCACACTCAGAGTTAGCTCCACCACCAGTGTTAAGAAACTTGCCAGTGCTATTATCCTTGCCCTTGGTAACTCCCCGCAGATAGAGGTAACCGCAATCGGTGCTTCAGCTGTAAACGCCGCTGTAAAGGGAATCGCGTCAGCAAACGGCTTGGCTGCAATGTCCAATTGTGTTCTCAAGACCACTCCATTCTTCAAGATCGTTTGTCTTGATAACGTAGTGAAGCAGGGGGATGAGGGGGAGGAAAGGACGGCTATCGTCTTTCTTGTGATGAAAGAAGAAGTATAATGTTCCAAGTACCAAAGTGCTTTCATTGTAGGCATATTGTCTGCTCTACCAGAGAGTGCTTGTATAGAGGAAAGGTGGTGATTCCTGAAGAGGAGAATGACTGTGAAACATTCAACTCATGCACAAAGTCTATTACTCAAGAATCCATACCCAACTAACCCTGAGAAGGTAGGTAACATAGCGTTAACATATGAGAGGTTTATCCTTGCTGCCAGACCATCTCCTTTTCTTTATTGTGCTACTTTAACAGAGATACAAGAGCGCACCAGAGGTGTGTATTACTACCAGGAGTTTGTTAAGCCGGAGGCATCACATTTTATTCAATCCGATCCGGAAATCAAAAGTTTTATTTTTGATAATGGCTATCGTCCGGAGCAGATTTTCACTTGTAAAGGCTTACTGGCTGTAAACTTGTACCATGCGTATAAGCTAGGGTACCCACTGAATATAAACCTGTTTGAAATACACACAGCTATTCATCCTGCCTCCAAGATATACGAAGTGTGGTATAATGAATTAGGAGACATCGCGAAGACCTTGGTCAACTATCGCTACTATAGGAACCTGTACACACATACCACAACAAGACTTCGTTTACAGCGTAGAGAACGTGATTTAATGCGGACGTTCAACACTTGGAGGGAGCGCTATTGCAGACTGAATTTACGGGAGAAATTTCCTCCCAGACCAAACGATCCTACTTTGATGATGAGCAACTTTCTATAAAATTCTCATCCCCGATGGCAAACCAGTTTCATAAGTTTTATTTGTCTCAGGATGAGATAGACTATCTTTCATGCACAGAGTCAAAGTGGACTATAATGAGCCCAACACTTCGTTACTTGCTTAATGCTGTCCGGTATGAATTGAAACAGAGAGGTTACGACAACCTGATTATCAAGAATTCTTTATCGGATTACAGCAAATCAAGAGAACTTACTTTCCCTGTATCATTGTTCTGCCTTATGCGTGGTTTAATGCTTCCACCAGCTTTAGC
>RZYP01000190.1 GCA_009930275.1 Negativicutes bacterium | reverse complement strand
ATGCGCGCCCTGATCATTTGTATGATAACCGGGCGCGCATTGGAAAAGAGCAAAGAAGCTTTCTTGATCTGTTAATTGTTAAAAAGTTCCTCCAAGTATGAGTCTGGGCAGGAACAATGCCATCGATGGGATGTATGTTACGGCCAAAAGCACAGGCAGCCATGCGAAGAGAAGGAAGATCATCGCAGGCTTCAGGCTCTTGGAAACTGGGACATTCGCCATACGGGCTCCGAAGTAAAGTGTCGGTGCTGTCGGAGGGGTAAGGTTGCCCATCCCGAGGTTTACGCCAATTATCCCTGCAAAATGTATAGGATGGATGCCTATCTGCGTCATTACCGGAAGAAGGATGGGAGTGCAAAGCAGCATTGCGCTTACGTCATCCATTATCATTCCAATAATGATCATGAATATATTCAGAAGGAACAGTATGGCGTACCTGTTTTTTGAGATCCGGTAGAGCTGCTCAAGGATCATAGCTGGGACGCCTTCCATGATGTATATCCTGCTCAGAAGCATGATACAGAACATCATTATCATAACGACCCCCGTAGTTGCCGCAGTCTCGATCACTACTCCCAATATGTTTGACTTATTAAGGCCTTTATAAATAAAAAACCCTACGGGAATAGAGTATACAACAGCTACTGCAGATGCCTCTGTCGGCGTCATGAAACCGCCGTAGATCCCACCGAGAACAATTATCGGCATAAAGAGCGAGGGCATGGCTTTAAATGCTCTGATGGAAAGTTTAAGCGGTTTGCCTTCACCAATAATTGCTGATCCGGGTATTACATTGGGATCTTTTCTTATGATTATAAAATTGATGACACAGAGAAGAAAAGTGAGAAGCAGTCCCGGTGCGAGTGTTGCAAGGAAACATGCCAGTACGGATTGCTGTCCGACCCATGCGAAAAGTATCATTTGCGAACTGGGAGGTATCAGGAGACCGAGCGGTGCGGCACATGCTACCAGGGCGCTGGCGTATCCGTCAGGATAGTTGCGGGCCTTCAGCCTTGGATACATTATGGAACCGATGCAGGATAAAGTCGCGGCACAACTTCCGGAAATGGAACCGAATACCGCACATGCAATTACTGCTATTGCTCCCAGGCTTCCTTTGATCTTACCCACGAATATCGAAACAAAATCTACAAGAGATTCTCCTATTCCGCTCTTGTCCATTATTCCCCCGACCAATATGAACATCGGAATACACAGCAGTACCATTGAACACATTTGGTTGTAGCTGTAAGGGATCAGGAACGACGGATCATAACCCAGGACAAATACAAGGTAAGCTGTGGTCAGCATAAAACAAAATGGAACAGGCAATCCTGTCAGCAGGAGAAGGATCACCAGAAATACGGATAAATATAGATATACAGACATACTATCTCCTTTCTAGAGAACAAAGGCATCTTCGTTTTCGGAATCCGAGGAATAGTCTTTTCCCTTTAATGTCTGGACAGCCTCTGCAAGTGATTGAATAAAATAGATACCTGCATAAAATGCACTGAGAACAAATCCAACTAAAATTGAAAGATGCCCAAGCCAGAAGGGGATCCCCAACGCCATTGTTGTAGGTTTTTCTACATAGCTGAAATATACGGTGTCGAAAGACCAAATGGAGTATATGATGCAGGCTATCAGCATCAACGCATACAAAAACGGTTTTATAAGACGCTGATGTCGTTTATTCAGCATTGAAGGAAGTATATCTGCCTTTACATGACTTTTATCATATACTGCGTATGAATTAGCCATGAAGTAAAGCCAGAAAGCAATCATTACAACTACTTCTTCCATACCATACATATCTGTCTGGAAAACATAGCGTAATAATGCCCATAGCGACATTATAATAACGATAGCAAAGCTGGTTATGATCATTACTGCTCTCTGCAGGAACAACAAAGATTTCCAAAACAGAGTGTCCTGAATTCTTTTTTTGAACAATACAACTCACGCTCCCTTTAAGGAGAGGCAGCGGCAGTTTACTGCCGCTGCCTGACATAGTTTTCTATTTAGTTGCTTCCCTTAAACCGTCAAATACCTCTTTGCCAAAAGTTTTTTCGAGCTTCGGCCATGCATAGGCACGTACATAAGCGACCATTTCATCGAATTCTTTTTTGTCGAACCTGACGACCTCGACGCCCTTTTCTTCAAGCATCTTCATGTATTTAAGATCTTCAGCTTCACATGTGGCAAAGCTGTCTTTGACTTCTGCATTGACAGCATCCACTATTACTTTCCGGTCTGCTTCTGAAATCGAGTCCCAAACTTTTTGGTTGATTATGTATCCGGTCTGGTCAAAAACAACGTTATATGGCATGTAACATTTGATAACATCGCCCATTACCTGATAGTTGATCTGGGGGGATGCTCCGAGCCATGCATTGCAGACGCCTGTCTGGGCTGCGCTGAAAGTATCAGACCAGGGGATCGTTGTCGTTTTGTATCCAAGGCCTTCTGCAGCATGCTTATAAACTGAGACTGCGGCTATGCGGCAGAGGATATCTCCCTTTGGTGCCTTTGGGTTTGCGGGTTCGTTGGGCATTTTTGTTGCTCCGATCCCACAGAATCCGTCAGCGTATGTGCCGAGATACTTTATGCCCTGTTTATTAAGGGCTTTATCCAGGAGTTTATATACATATCCACCCTCGCCAAGAAGCTCTTCCATCTGTTCGTAACTGTCTGCCAGATATGGAAGCGAGCCGATCTCAAAAATTTTGTCATACTGGCTGGGGAGGAAGATCAGTCCCATTTCAATGGTACCGCGTTTGACTTCCGTGAATACCTGAGATCCATCACCAAGCTGATTGGCGGGGAAAATCTTAAATGTGACCCTGCCGTCTGTCGCTTTTTCAACTTTTGTTTTGATGTTTTCCAAGCTTTGAGTTCCGCGATATGCGATCGGAGAGATCCCGGCAACTTTAAGGGTTACTGTTTTAGCCTGTGCAACTGAAGTAAAAAGGGAAAAAATCACGATGATCTGGAGCATGAGCGTAAAGATTTTTTTCATGTTGATTTTCATTTCTTGTTCCTCCTTTTATTATATTTTTACAGTTTCCGGCCCGGTTGATTTGGCCAACAATTTTTTGCATCTCCTCTCACATTTGATTTTCATCGCCGGTAATCAATTACTCCAAACAGCAGGAGTAATCAATTTCATTTTTTGCCCCTGTTCGAAGGCAAAAAAATTGAAAGAGATCATTTTTTATAATGATCTGATATTCTTCGTATGAATAATTGGAGCAATTCAGGAAGTATGGAAACTGCATATTCAACGTTTACACGCTCTGTGTACTTATGCAGGTCTTTCCCCCATGGTCCGATGTTGAT
>RZYP01000035.1 GCA_009930275.1 Negativicutes bacterium | reverse complement strand
CCGACTGAGCTACCGAGGCAAATGGCGACCCGGATCGGACTCGAACCGACGACCTCCGCCGTGACAGGGCGGCATTCTAACCGACTAAACTACCGGGCCATTAAGACAAAAAAAATGGTGGGCGATGACGGGATCGAACCGCCGACATCCTGCTTGTAAGGCAGGCGCTCTCCCAGCTGAGCTAATCGCCCGGGAATAACATATGGTGACCGGTGGGGGAATCGAACCCCCGATACCGCCGTGAAAGGGCGGTGTCTTAACCGCTTGACCAACCGGCCACAAAATTGGTGATCCATGTTGGGATCGAACCAACGACACCCTGATTAAGAGTCAGGTGCTCTACCAGCTGAGCTAATGGACCATTCGTGTTACTGATATATAATACACAATTTTGTCATATTTGGCAAGTACTTTTTTATAATGGCTCTGGAACTATGTTTTGAGGCTATTTAACTGGTTACTAATTAGCTATTTCAGCTGTTTTTTTATGCAAAAATGAGTCATCCTCTATACGAGTATTTAGCATTCTTTTTCTGCTTCGGTGCAGATAAATCGCCAGTTTCATCAGAAGCTAAAAACAAACGGAACTTTCTTAGATGATACATGTAATCATTAACAAGTGAATTAACATTACCAGTTGAGTTCTCGGCAAGAGTTTTTCTTAATACTTCCTTGGCTTCATTCGCGAAATCTTTAGAGCTCACCGCATTCTAAAATAGTTCGCGACCTCTTTCCTCCAGAGATAGAACGTATCAGTATAAGTTGTTTTGATAGTTTCTTTTGAAATGTTCTGGCCATTTAGAAAGCTCCTATATAAACCACGAAGCTCATCTTATGATAGATCGTTCATTTTACTTATATCCAAAGTCCAACCTCCTTAATCAATATTATTTAATCTTTCAAGCCATTTCAATATGCAACCACTTTTAAAGAAATCTAATAATGCGCCATTACAAAATCGTTCGGCTCTAACAGCGCCCATAATTAGTGCCAATACACACTGTGCGTTCAGGTCTGAAACGTCGGCATTCTTCATCGATTTCATATCCCATTCGAGGCCATTATCTCTTAGAGTGTCGCCGTAGCGGGCAAGTTCCATATCTTTATTGTTTTTTTCAAAGGCGTAAACATCATCGATGAAACGATTGACGATCTCAGAATAGGCCACGAAAGGCATCTCGATCGGAGGCTCTTTCATTCCATTGTTTTCTTCATCAATAGCCCATTCACCAATGCTATCCGTCCGTATCATAGGTATGTATTTTGTCAAAATATCAAATTTACTCATTTCCGTCCTCAAAACTTTCATTGTATTAACTCTTTCATATTTCGCTACTTACTTCCTATATCCTGCTTGCAAAAATAGGTTGTCCCTTTTATCGTCACCTTAAGCAAGTATCTTGCAAACTTATTGTTTTTACGCTATACCTTTAACGAGCATATGTTTGTTGAGTGGTAATAAACCCCGAACAATCCAATAAGTATTCTTTGGCTAAAGTTATTTTAATTGTTTAATTGCAGGATTATCTCTTAACACGAAGAAATTTAATCAACATGATGAATCAAAATGACGAGGCGGTGCTTCATGGGAATTATAGAAGATTCTGAAAAGCTAAAGCAAGAACTTGATCAGGAAGACAAAGAATTGCTTAAAATAGTATTGTTTGGTCAACCAGGGTCCGGAAAATCGTCCCTTATCAATGCCATCGTAGGCAAAGATGTGGCCAAAGCAAGCCAGCGCACGGATACAACCACAGACATAGCCGAGGTTTGTGCATATAATGGTTTGGTATTTGTAGATTTACCTGGTTATGGCACTGCGAAATTTCCTGAAAATGAGTTCTTTTCCAAGTTCAACATTGAAGAATTCGACCTTTTTTTATGCGTGTTTAGCGGTAAATTTCATAAAACTGATACTGAGTTTTTCCGTATATTACAAGAAAAAGGAAAGGTCTGCCTTTTTGTTAGGTCTAAAGCAGATGATATATGGCAACCAAACAAAACCGAGGAAGAATTAAAAAACGAAATTATTGAAGATGTCCATTCGCAAGTCGGAGCACCTGTGCAAGTATATTTCACCAGCGTACGTAGAGAAGAAGGAATAAGCGAGCTCGATGACGCAATATTAAAAGCAATCGGTCCAGCCAAAATAGGACGGTTTGTTCGGACATTTAAGGCTCGTACCGTCGAGCAGCTGGCGAACAAAAAAGAAGTTTGCGAGAAGTTAATTACTAAATATTCTGGATTGGCCGCCGCTAATGCCATTAATCCCATACCAGGGATGGGTGTCTGCGTTGATATCAAGGTTATTTATGATCTCTTTTCCAAGATCCGCGAAGCATATGGACTTAGCAACGAAAGCCTGCAAGCTGCAGCTCCTTTTCTTCCATTAGCCAATAATATCCTAAAGTATGCCTTAAAAGAAGGCATTATTACTCTTCTTAAACAGTATCCAGCTAAAGAAGGGCTTAAAGAAATGGCTAAATATGTACCATTTGCAGGTCAGGTGATTGCCGCTACGGCAGGATTTTACGTGGTAAAATTTGCAGGAACATCATACTTGAACGATTGTCACCAAGTAGCCAAAGGTATTTTAGAAAAACAACTGGGATATAACCAATAAACGGAGGAGAAATGAACATGACCAATTTAGGAAACAAGGTAATTCTTACTGTTGCGCCAACCGGCAACGTACCTACCAAGCAATTAACTCCCTATGCTCCCATGACCCCCAGTGAAATTGCCGCCGAAGCTTATGCCTGCTGGAAAGAAGGAGCCGCTATCGTCCACCTTCACACCCGTGACAAGGACGGTCTTCCTACTTCCGACGTCGAAGTGAATCGCGAAGTAATGAACGAACTCGACAAATATCCCGACTGCGACATCATTCGCCAGGTTTCTACCGGCGGACGCGCGGGCAAAAACTACACTCAACGCGGGCAAATGCTCTGTTTGTGCCCCGAAATGGCCAGTCTGGCCACAGGGTCGTCCAACTTTCCTTCAAAAGGTAACTATAACGACCCTGAAACAGTATCCTATCTGGCGGCCGAAATGATGAAATATAATGTGAAACCGGAAATCGAAGTTTTCGATACCGCTATGATTTGGAATGCCCTCCGCCTGGCTGAAAAAGGCGAAATTAAAACGCCCCTGCATTTCAACATCTTGCTCGGAGTTGGCGGTTCACAGCCTGCGACCGTTGATGCATTAATGTATTGCTATCAGCACCTGCCCAAAGGCTGCACGTGGGGCGTCTCCGCCATTGGCCAGAATCATGTGCAGCTTTCCACCATCGCGCTGGCGTTAGGAGGCAATGTTCGCGTCGGCATTGAAGACAACATCTATTACTCCAAGGGTGTTTTGGCTACAAACCTGATGCTATTGCAACGAATAAAAAGGATCGCGTTAGCCATGGGCAAAGAAATTGCCACTCCTGGCGAAGCAAGGGCCATCCTGGGCCTAAAAAAATAAGGCCCTGTCTCAGCTCATCAGTCGATTTCAGTGACAAAAATTCACTTACTCATCAGATCTTTTCTGCATTATTTAACTGTTAAAATATGCAGAAAGCAATTTTAATATGCAGATAACCCCTTAAAAAAATGCCACCTGCGTGTAAACACAGGTGGCTCTGATTTTTTTGCGTGTTGATATTTTTATGCAAATTCAGTCAATGCAATAAGCCTTATCCATTTTCGAAGATATCTTTCTTCACTTCAAAAATTTATAATAATTCGCTTCTCAGTTCATCGGCCGATTTTGGCGACAGCCAACCGGGCGGAATGTCAAACACAGTGCAAGCCCCGGTAAAACCATGACCTGCCAAACGGGAGACAGCGCGAGCATAGGCAGTCAATACGCTGGCCGTGAACTCTGGATTACTGTCCAATTTAAGAGCGAATTCTATGACCTGTTTCACGCCGGGGCTGGTCTCACCAGTCCGGAAAACAAACCCTCCGTGAGGAATGGCGGAATGATGCTTGTGGAATTCTTCTTCAGAAACAAAATTCACCGTAGTCTCATAACCGACAAAATAATGCGGCATAGTTTTGATTGCCTTTTCAATGGCAGTAATATCAGCTCCCCGTTCAGCAACAACGTAGCACTCCCTGGTATGCGCTTCATTCGCCGGAATGGAAGAATCCTTGCCGAAACGGACAGCGTCAATTATTTCCTGCTTAGGGACGGTATATTGTTTGGCATCCTTCACACCTTCAATGCGGCGAATGGCATCCGAGTGTCCTTGGCTGACGCCCTTGCCCCAGAAGGTATGGTCTGCACCCTGAGGCAGCACAGCTCCAGCAAGCATTCTGTTAAGCGAAAATAAACCGGGATCCCAGCCGATGGAAATAGCTGCCGCTTTGCCGGCGGCTTTGGCAGTTTTATTCATGCTCTCAAAATACTCAGGAATCCTGGCATGAGTATCAAAGCTGTCCACGGTATTAAACATAGCCGCAAATTGCGGCCCCTGTTCGACCAGGTCAGTAGCTGAACCACCGCAGAGCATCATCACGTCAATTTTATCCTTATACTGCTCAGCATCACGGATAGAAACAGCCGGTGCCCCGCTAAGCGTAACGCCCAGGTCACGACGCGAGAAAACGGCCACAAGCTCCATATCGCTGCTTTGCTTTACTGCCAGCTCCGCGCCTTTGCCCAAATTGCCATAACCAACAATACCGATGCGTATTTTCTTATTCATAAAAAAGCCCCCTCAATTTATTTTATTTGATTTTTTCTCTATTTAACGTCAATTTCTCCGGCCAGTACTTTTTTATAATCAGCGTAATTTTTCTTTAGTAGTTCCGGAGTGTTCAATTCATAGGGACACTTTAATTTGCAGGCTCCACAATTAAAGCAGTCTTCGATTTTTCGCATTTTCTCCTGGTTTGCGGGTGACAGCCAGTTGGCAGTCGGGGCTCGCCTGAGCATCAGGGACATTCGTGCGCAGGTATTAATCTCGATTCCCGCCGGACACGGCATGCAGTAGCCGCAACCCCGGCAGAAATCACCAGTCAGTGCCGTTTTTTCTTTTTGGATAAATCCTTGGAGTTCTTCCGTCAACTGCGGCGCATCTTCCATAAAAGACAGCCATTCATCCAATTCGGTTTCGCGCTGGATTCCCCAGATAGGAAGGACATTATCGAACTGGGACATGAACGCATAGGCAGCTTGGGCATTATTGATCAAGCCACCGGCCAGACCTTTCATCGCAATAAATCCCATGTTTTTTTCTTTGCATTTCTTGACCAAAGCCAGTTCTTTGTCAGAAGAAAGGTAGCTGAAAGGAAATTGCATCGTCTCATACAGTCCGGATTCGGCACATTTCATGGCTACGCCGATCTTATGGCAGGTAACGCCAATGTGCAGTATTTTGCCCTGCCTTTTGGCCTCTAACATGCATTCATACATATTCGTTCCGTCATTTGGCGCGTAGCAGATATCCGTATTGTGGAATTGGTAAATATCGATATAATCAGTCTTTAAATTACGCAAAGATGTTTCGAGATGCTCCCAAAAATCTTTTGGCGTTTTTGCTGCGGTTTTGGTGGCGATAAAAATCTTATCCCGGACTTTTTCAAAAGCCTGACCCAGTTTTTCTTCACTATCAGAGTAAGCTCTGGCAGTGTCAAAAAAGCGAATTCCGCCATCGTAAGCTTTGTGCAAAATTTTCATTGCGGTGTCCATATCGGCCCTTTGCACCGGCAGTGCTCCAAATGCGTTTTGGCAAGTCGTAATTCCGGTGGTGCCTAATGTAACCTGTCTAGGTTTTACTCCCATATTTTCAGCCTCTCTTCTGCCATCGGGATGGCGCGTCTTTTATTTAATGAAGCAAAATAGCATAGGATAATTATTTACAAACAATTCTATGCTCCAGCGCAAAATCCTCTATTTTATGTTGTGCCAGCCTAAGCAAAAAATCCCCCAAACCGAAGTCTGGGGGACCAAAACTTGCTTTTAAATTTTCCAAAACATCCAGAGTAGCTAGCTATTTACAAGCTATAATCATAGCGGCACTAGTACGCCTTGAGGCGTATTTACTCAATCTGCCTTCTTTGAAACAATCCTGGCAAAAAGCCTTGCTATTTCCGGATCAAGGCGTTTTCCTGCCATTTCTCTGATTTTTTGCAAAGCAGTTTCGTGGCTAAAGCGCAAATTGCCGTACACATTAGTCATCTCGTCATATGCTTCAGCAACGGCGATGATTCGGGCCATAACTGGTATTTCTTTCTCTTTCAGGCCTTTCGGGTAGCCCGTCCCATCCCAGTTTTCGTGGTGACTATAAACAACTTCAGCTAAATCTAACGTATCATCAAACAAATTCAAAATGCGATAACCAACGACAGAATGCTGTTTTTTTATTTCCAGTTCAGCCTCAGTCAGATTATGGCCGCGCAGAATGTTTTCATCGAGCACAATCTTACCTATATCATGGAGATAGGCCGCTTGTTCAACTCTCTTGATTTCTGTTTCGCCAAAGCCTAAGGCTGCCCCGATTTTACCGCTCAGGCAGCTCACTTTGTCCGAATGCAGCTTTTCTTTTTTGTTTCTTCCATGCAAAGTCTCCATTATATTATCGATGATGTCTGCACTAATTTCCTTGCGATTGAGGACCTTATCTTTGTACATCTTGTTTTCTGCATTGGCCATAATTTCTTCAATCGGTTGCTCGCTTTGTGTTTTCGTATCAAACCCTAATGAAATGCTGCACTTAATAGCTGCAACATTATTTTGCACTAGACTTTCCTTTATTTTGTCTATAACCCTGGTACTTTCTTCACCGTTAGTTTTTGGCAAAAGCATAATGAATTCGTCACCGCCTACGCGGCCAATAGTATCATTTTCTCTGCAAGATTCTTTTAATACCTCTGCAATTTTCTTAATGAGCTCATCGCCGGCGGCGTGTCCAAAAATATCGTTGGTCATTTTTAAGCCATTGATATCCGCAAAAATTACGGAAAGAGGCAAATTTTCCTCTTGATCGATCTCTGCCAGTGATTTTTCAAAGCATCTGCGATTTTTTAGACCGGTCAACACGTCATGGCAATTTAAATATTTAATTTCTTCCTCGTCTTTTTTGCGTTCAGTAATGTCCATAAAAGTGACAACTGCGCCTACGATTCTGCCATCCTTGTATTGAGGATAAGACCGATATTCAGCGTAAAAGGGTGTACCGTCAGACTTCCAGAAAACTTCGCCGTAACCATATACTCCCTGACCTTTTTTCAAATCCTGGGAAATACTGCATTCCGTAACGGGAAAAGGCGTGCCATCCATGCGGCTGTGATGAATCTGCCCGTGCATATTTTTGCCAAGAAGTTCTTCCTGTGTGGAATATTTCAACAGTTTCAAACAGCTGGCATTGCAAAACATGCAGTTACCTTCCAAATCAACACCATATATTGCTTCGGCAGTTGAGTCAAGAATGAGCTGCAGCTGCTTTTTACTGTCTGCCAAAACTTCGTTTGTTTTGTTCAGTTCCTCTGTTCTTGCTTGTACGATATTTTCCAGATTATTGATCAGACTGCTCATTTTATCTGCAACTCTGTTAAAAGACTCCGAAATTCTGCCTATTTCATCCCTACGCACCACATCAGCACGCGGTTTCAAATCACCGGCAGAAAAGCTCTCGGCAACTGCTAATAAATTATTCATTGGCTGCAGCAACTTTCTGGTGACAAAATAAATAATAATTACCAGTATGGCAACAGCTAACACCAAGAGCAGGACTGTTGTTTTGATGTTGCGCGATATTTCGGACACAAGCAGGGTCGCCGGCAGGGCTGATACAATTACCCAATCAAGTCCGTTTCGTTGATATTCCTCAACGCCGATAAACATTTTTTCGTTATTAATAGAGCAAAGAAATGAATTCTGCTTAGTAGAATTGTAGTCTTGATAAATATTTTGCAGCGTGCTTTCATCTATACTGCTAAAAGACGTTGCCGCCGCTGCGTTTGTCTGGCTAATGCCTCTTTTATTGCTTTCCCATGAACTGGCAACTATTTTACCGCTGTTTATATCTAAAATTGCCGCATATCCACCATTTTGATTAACAATTTCTGCTAAGTGGTTTCCTACGCCTGAAATAAGCATATGAGTTCCCAGCACTCCCTGTAACTCATCCTTATCATTATAAACAGGCCAAGCAGCAGATACAGCGAGATCATCCATCACGAAGTGTTTATAAATCGGCGAAAAGGTTGGTTTGTGACTTTTCTCGGCGCCTTGATACCAGGAATGCTGACGCGGATCAAATTTCCCAGCATCAAGAAGACGCTCACCGGCGCTCAAATCTTCCTTAACCGCATAATACCAGGAGTGACCGCCGGTGCTGGCATTATTTCGCATAATTTCGATACTATTCCCGTTTCTGCGGGCACCGTAGTATTCGCCGTTAGCTGTGCCGTAGCTGAAACTATAAATCTCTTTTTCGTAAGACTGCAAAACACCCACGAAAAACTTCTCTCGCTGTTTTTCGTCGGACATATCCAGAATGCCGTTCTTAATCAATTTGTGGTTAAGCTCGTTGATATGCTCAGGGTTGTGCAAAAAAATATCAATTTTATTATAAATATCCTGCGTAACATCTTGTGCGAGTTTTTGCGTAATCTGTTCGGCAGAAGCAGTCCAATTGGAAAAAACAAGATAGGCAATACTGCTCATAGTTATGGACATGGTCAAAATAGACACAATACCCAATATAAATTTAATAGAAAGGTTTCTGCGCCTTTCATTATTTTCCATTATCTTCCCATCCTTGCAAATAAATCTTTCCCTCAAAGAACACCGTTAGTCTTTGCCAGCAACGCAAGCGCAGCCTCTGGCGCAATTGGTTTACTAAATAAAAATCCCTGCATGTAATCGCAATTATGTTCGATTAAATACCGTTTTTGTTCTTCATATTCGACACCCTCGGCTAATACAATATGTCCTCGTTTATGAGCTATAGAAATTATATCTCCTGCAATAGCCTTTTCCGGCTCCACTTTTAGCAGCTTATCAATAAATGATTTGTCAATTTTCAGGTAGTCAATATTGAGTTCACCCTCGCGCGCTAGAGAAGAATAACCAACGCCAAAGTCATCGATGGCAATTTTAATTCCCATTTTTTGCAGGGTTTCCATTTTGGCATTAACTTCTTCATAATTTCCTAAAAACACTGATTCTGTAATTTCAATACATAAGTTAGATGAATTAATATTTGTTTCAGCAATTATTTTTATAATATCATCAACAAATTCAGCACGGAAAAATTGGATTGCCGAAACATTAACCGCAATAGTTGTATTATGATAGCCAGCGGTTTGAAGGGTTTGAAGAAAAGTGCAGGCCATACGCATAATTTTTAAGCCAATTGGTACTATTAGCTGCATCTGTTCAGCTAAGGGTATGAATTCACACGGTGCTATCTTGCCCATTTTTTCAGTCCGCATACGTGCTAAAGCCTCAAACCCGTCTATTTGATTATTTTTAAGATTGAGTACTGGCTGGTATTCTAAAAAGATATTGCTATTATCCGAATCATTGACAATTGCTATTAGATTGTCCTTGATATCAGTGGTACGATTGATTGCCTCTATTAGCTTTTCATCAACAAAATAATAGCCAAATGCCGAATTTTTGTTAGCGTACTCGGCCGCTTTAGAAACATTGATCAAGATGCTCGTTAAATCCAATTTACATAAATCCAGCTCAGCGATACCCATGCCGCAACCTATGACTTGCATTATTTGCGTCTTGTTCATAATAGCAATCACTGCATCACAAAAATCTACTATCTCTTGCCGGTCGTCATAATCTGCAAGATAAAAAACAAGCTTATCAAAAAAAATGCGAAATGGCGTCCTTTTCTCTGACGCAAGTACGGATAGCTTATCCGCAATATCCTTGACCACATTTTGGCTAAAATTATACCCATGTGTGGAATTAATGGCACTTATTTTGTTGAGAGATAATAAAACAAGTGCACTTTTTGTTTTCTTATTTTTGCCTCTATCTTTTTCCAGCGACTTTTGCAGTGACCTTAGATTGTATAATCCTGTAAACTGATCATGCCCTCCTATATATTCGAGTTCTAATTCATAATTTTTCTTATCCGTAATATCTATGATAATCCCTTCAAGCGCCTCTACCTTCCCCGTTTCATCATAAAGGCCTTGCCCCATCTCCAAAACCCATTTGCTCTCACCAGTCGCAGTTATGATTTCGTACTCACCCCTGAACGATGCTTTCTTTTGCAATTTATTCTCCCATTTCTGCCACAAATTTTTGCGGTAATGTGGAGCAATAATATCATTGAAGGATATGATTTTATTATTTAACAAGCTTTCGGGTTTGTAGCCTGTCAATTCATAACAGCCGTCAGAAACAAACTGCATCGTCCATTCGCGGTCATACTTGCACCTATAAGCCATACCCGGCAAATGCGAGAGCAAGACAGACTTACTCCTCTCGCTTTCAGCCAAAGCAGCTTCGGCTTTTTTTCTTTCCGTTATATCCTGAACAAGGCAGACATGTTCACTGCTTCTTTCTTCATTAAAGCGAATTGCTGAGACAGACAGATTAGCCCAGATAACACCCCCATCCGGTCTTATATATCTTTTTTCAACTTCGTATCCATTAATTATCCCGTCCTGAAGCTGCTTGAATTTAGCAAAACCAACAGACAAATCTTCCGGGTGCGTTATTTGCGGCCAGCCCAATTTATTGAATTCTTCTTGCGAGCGGCCCGTTATCTTTTCATACATCGGGTTAACATCTGAATTGTATTCCCCAACTTCAGCTGAAGGTTTTGAACTACGCGATATGACAATGCCAATAGGCGCTTGTTCGAATATCGTTTTGAACAAAAAATCACGCTCTTCGAAATTCTGGTCATGCTGATTTTGCTGCCTTAAAATTTCCAGTTGTACCTCTATGCGAGCCCTCAAACCTTCTGAGCTAAATGGCTTTCTGACATAATCGCCTGCACCGCAGCAAAGCGCTTTAGCTTCGTCCTCAATTTGTTCGTCCCTAGTTAAAACAACAGTTCGTACTTTTCGGTCAAGTTTGAGTTTTTTTATTTCAGCCAAAATATTAAAAGCACCATAATCAGGCAAGTCTAAATCAAGAAGAACAAGTTCAATATCAATGCTGCCCCTGATCTTTTCGATTGCCTCCAACGGTTCGAAAGCAAACACGATCTCGAAATCACTCAGCATGCTTTGAACAAGCTTATTTATATTATTAGATTCTTCAATTAATAAAATTTTTCCAGCCACTTTTCACTCAACCTTTTCAGAAGATTAGCCAGCCACTTAATTGTAACATGGCCAAAACGTAAGTATTCATACATAAATTGGTAAAATTATGCGTATTTCAGTAAATTTTGCATTTGAGCAATAAGAGCCGTGTGCTGAAAACCCGAATAATGATGGTTTTACATTATTTGGATTTTTCAGCCAGCTTCCCGCTAGATAAGCATTCCAACGTTATCAATAACCTCCAGCAAAGCCTTTAAAAACGTCTATCCCCACATTTTCCAATGTGTGAATAGACGTTTTATTCAAATGTTGTTTCTCTATAAGCCGTCGTTGGTTTTAAGCGCGAGCCTTTGCTCCAGCCCTTTATTAATATACTCCACCGTGCAGTTGCTGAGAATCGGTGGTTTGAGCTTGGTGAAATACAGGTTTATGTTCACCGCGTCAGACGTGCCCGGTGCCTGCAGCTCGTACCACTGGGCCATACCGCCCTCATTATTTCTGTTAAACCCATTGGGTGACCCATATTTTGCCTTTATTGCCGAATTGAATTTCCAAAAAGCCGGTTCCTCACTTACTCCGCCATCAGCAGACAGCAGCAAAAATTCACCGCGACAGAAGCCATCGTTCAAAAGCATTATCTTCAATTCGCCTGCGATATCCAGCATCTTGCTATTATACCAAAGTGTAACAAAGCCATTATTGTCCTTATACTCGCTCCTGTAAGTAAACCCCTGCTGCGCCATTATCTGTTCAACCTGTGCCCTGCCGGAGCCCCAGGGAACATTGGCAAAGCCACTGGGACCAACAGCCGCAAAGGCAACTGCTTGTATCAGAAAAAGCAGCAAAGTTGTCAGTGCCAGCAATCTGATAGCCTTTTTCATAAGTTCTCCCCCTCCAAATCCCCGCGATGAACCGTACCCAGCAAAAGCGGCTATAATTGCTTAACCGCTATAGAGGATACTCTTTCTCCCGCGGAAATGGAACCGACAGCGCTCGTCTCACCGCCGCTTAAATAAATAATTCTTTTCACGATGGTGCCATTGCTGAGTTTGTTTTTGTAGGTAACCTCTACCTGCGTACTGTTGCCGTTATACCAGCGCAGGCCATCATAATCACTGCCGCCGAATTGATTGACATACTGATAGTAAACCCCTGAATAACTGGGCGACCAGGTACTTGTAGTCTCAGCAAAAGCAATATTAGCCATAAATGTCATTGCCAAAACCAGCAAAATAAGAATAATTTTCTTTTTGCTCATGTGAACCCGCCTCTCTATATTTAATCCGCTAAAACGGTATTTTGTCCGCCATCAAATGCTTAAGGTCAATCGTTGCACCATCGACGACAAAAGTACCATCACCATTGGCATGGAAAGTGCGCCGTTCTTTGCGTTCTTCATCAATCCAGGCTTGCACACCCTGCAGCAAGAAAATACCGGGGGTCTCCAGGTAATCCGTAACGCGGCATTCCAGACAGGCAAGACATTCTTTGACCAGCGGTGCAGCGACCTCACCGGCACGCAATGGCGTCAATTCAAATTTCTTGAATTTATCGGTATCCTTGCCCGAACAGTCGCCGATGCTTATAACCTTCTCAATGATATCAACTGTCGGCACTGCCAACACACACTCTTTGGTTTTCATCATAGCCTTAAAAGAATGATTCCATGGCCCGGTAGTCAAAGCCATGCTTGGTGTAAAATCTGTCACCATGTGCCAGGAAATCGTCATGAGATTATTCTTCTTACCATCATTCGTTGACACCAGAATAACAGGACCCGGTTCAAACAGCATAAAAGCTTTATTTAACGGTAATTCCACAAAAGCCATATTATTCCCTCCTTCGGCAATTGATTATTATCTTCTTGCCACTTTTATTATGTTGGAATTGTTCGCCACAGACAACTTTGTTCCTGCAAAAATCCCATATTTTGACATAAAAAATGGACCAAAGGGGACAGTCCCCTCTGGTCCACGAAAGTTCCATTGGACATTTCTTTTATTTATTCTTCTTGTCTATTCCAAACTGCCGCCGCTCCAAGTTCTCACCTTGTCCGGTGGCGTCGGGTAGGCAAACGGACTAGTACTCAACTTTTGCCTAACTAGACTTTCGGCCAAGGACACGGCCGCAATTGCCGGATCAATAACAGGCACGCCCAGCATCCTGGACAAAGGCTGTGCTAACCCTAAAAAAGATAAACAGCCCAAAATAATGACCTGCACCTTTTGGCTATCCAACAGTTCTTGTCCTGCTGAACGCAAAAGCTCCAGCACCTGCTCTCTGTTTTGCCACATATCCATGTTTCTGCCGGCAATACCCACAACCGCAGGTATACAGTCAGTCCGCACACCGGTCTGCAAGATGAATTCTCTTTTCTCCGCTATCCTTAAGTCATCCGCCAATAACAAACCAGCTTGACGACCAAGAACCGGAGCTAAGAGGCAAGCCGCCTGACCTGCTCCCACCACCGGTATTTTTACCAATTCCCGCGCCGCTGCCAAAACCGGATCGCTGAAACAATACAGCACCACCGCAGCATAGCCCTCCTGCTCAGCCTGCTTGACCAAACATAATAATTCCGGTCCTGCCAGCGCTGCATCCAGTGCTGAATCCAATTCCAGATTGTTACGCGTCGGGCAGACCATGGCTAGCTCCACATCCGCCCCTGCATATTCCTTTAACAAATCACAGCGAGCAGACAAAGTTGCAGAGTCCATGCCGCTGTCAGGATTAATAAGCATTATTTTCATAAGCGCCTCTTAAATAATTGTAGACAAAAATTTTCTGGCCCGCTCTGTCTGGGGCTTCGTAAAGAAATCACGGGGATTGCCGCTTTCCACCAAACAGCCTTCATCCATAAAATGCACCACATCCGACACATCTCTGGCAAAGCCCATTTCGTGCGTAACCAAAACCATGGTAATACCGGTATCAGCCAAAGCCTTGATTACGTCCAGCACTTCCTTGACCATTTCCGGGTCCAGCGCGGAAGTCGGTTCATCCAGCAGCAAAACCTCCGGTTCCATGGCCAGGGCTCGAGCTATAGCCACTCTTTGTTTCTGACCGCCGGAAAGACGGCTTGGATAAACATCTTTCTTATCCAGGAGACCTACCTTCTTCAGCAGTTCCACAGCCTTTTCTTCTGCTGCCTGCCGCGACAATTTGTTCACGACCATCGGCGCATAGGTCATATTACCCAGAACCGTCATATTACTGAATAAGTTAAAATGCTGGAAAACCATACAAGCATTCTTGCGCACATCTTCAATCTTTAGAACATCATGTACGATATCCTGCCCTTTAAAGAAAATGGACCCGCTCGTAGGCTGCTCCAACAGGTTGATGCAGCGCAGCAAAGTCGACTTACCGGATCCGGAAGGACCGATAATGGTCACTACCTGTCCTTTATCGATGGTCAGGTTAACGCCTTTCAAGACTTTTAAAGGTCCAAAAGACTTAGTGAGGTTTTCAATTTTAATCACTGACCCTCACCCGCCTTTCCAGATAACGGCCAAAAGCATTCAAAGCCATGACCAAAATATAATAAACCGTCGCAGCCACAATAAAGGCTTCGAAAGCGCGGAAGGTTTTAGCCTGGATCAAATCAGCCCAACGCAACGTATCAGCTACGCCGATAACAGAAACCAAGCTGGAATCCTTCAGCAGCATAATGCTCTCATTTACCAGCGAGGGCAGAGCATTTTTGATGGCCTGAGGAAGAATAATATCCAAAAGCATTTTATGCTTAGGCACACCCAAAGACATAGCACCTTCCCATTGTCCCTTATCTACAGAGAGGATACCACCGCGCAGAGCTTCAGAAATATAGGCCGCAGAATTAAGGCCAAAGGCCAAAACTCCCGCCTGCAAGGCGCTGATGGTAAAAGAAGTCAGCTGGGGCGTAGCAAAATAAATCAGCATCAACTGCACCAATAACGGCGTGCCCCTGAAGATAGAAATATAAATCTCGGCCAGTTTAACATACACATACTTTTTAGACAAAGTAATCAGTGCGAGCAGAAATCCGCCCAAGAATCCCAAAATCGTAGAGAAAAAAGTAAATTTCAGGGTAATCCACACCGAGGACAGCAATAAAGGCATATACGGTTTAAGAACAGCAAAATCTAGCATAATTTATCTCCTACTTGGCAATATCCAGTTTAGCGACAACATCCTCATATTGCTTGGCTTGTGTTTCACCCAAATGAGCTACCAGAATCTTATGCAGCTCTCCGTTAGTACGCATTTCCGCCAGAATTTTATTAACCTCAGCGGCATCTTTTGATCCCTTAGGGAAAGCAATGGCAAAAGTATCATCAAGAGTGATAGGTGCTTTGATAACATGCATTTCCAGC
>RZYP01000189.1 GCA_009930275.1 Negativicutes bacterium | reverse complement strand
CTCGACGCCCCCTATCGCTGGGAATCGTGGGCGGCCCCGAAAGGGAAGGACGGGCAGCTCGACCGCAACCGGGCCATGACCGGAGACGATCTGCGAGACAAGATGTAGAAAATCATTGATGTGGAGAAGCGATCTCTTCGATGATATGGCGCAGTAGTCTCCGCCAGACCGCCGCTTCTCCGCCAGACGAGAGCCTAGCTAGCTAGGCGCGGCGTTTGGGATGAGAAAGAAATCAGCGAGAAGCAAAGTGCGTTTTTGGACTTCGTTCTGCAGCACTATGTCGCCGTCGGCGTGGAGAAACTTGACCAGGAGAAGCATTCCCCCCTCCTTCGTCTCAAGTACAATGACTCGATGCCGGACGCGCTTGCCGATCTCGAAAGACCGGCGAAGATCAGCGCAGTTTTTCACCGGGTTTCAGCGCCATTTGTATCAGGAGGTCTCGGTGTAGGCGAGTGAAATCAATGTCCATTATGACGAGAAAAAGTTTGAAGGGTGGTCTGAACGGAATGAATTCCTATGAAGAAAGGGATCATGCAGTACACCATGATCAATGCCCCCAAAGCAGAGAGGTTCAGTCAACGCAGGAAAGAGACCCCACCTTGATTAAAACATCTGAAAAAGATGCAAGCAAAGAAGCTGGGATAAAAGAAAAATTCAACTTTTTATTTTCTAGAAATAATTTGGGCAAAATGCTCACAAGGCAACAAATTATTGAAATGCTGCTTAGAACATTTCCTGGTACGAACCCGTTAAGTCTAATCCCTTCCGACTACTGCTATAACAAGGTTAATAAAGGAATTAAGTTTGACCATTTTTTGTTCGAGTCTTTGGGGCAAGGCCGTTACAAAGTGCTTGGGATAGACTATCCTTATGAAGGACCTATTTATTGGAAGAAAAAACATGTCGGCGATTGGATGAAGGGTTCCAAGAAACCAAGGTTATATGAAAATGTTGCCAAGTGACTTTGTGGTATTGAGCAAAAACTATTATGAAATTTGCCAGTCTATATACATCTTTATTTTATAGTAAAAGATAAATATCTTAAAATATTTATTAATACCATTGAATATAATGATGCATTTAAAATTATGATTATTTAAATTTAAGGAGGAGAATATGGCTTTTGTTGAACCTATTACCGTAAAAGATGCGATAGACAATATACATCAAAAAAAATATCTGCTTCCGGCTATACAACGAGAATTTGTATGGGGAACAGATCAAATAGAAAGGTTATTTGATTCACTTATGCAGGATTATCCTATAAATTCCTTTCTTTTTTGGGATGTCGAACAGCCCAATATACATAAATATCAATTTTATGAATTTATTAGAAATTTTCATGAAAGAGATAATAGGCATAATCCAAAGGCAAGTTTGAATGGAGAAAGGGGCATTACGGCTATTCTGGATGGTCAACAGCGCTTAACATCGTTATATATTGGATTGAAAGGAAGTTATGCGAGTAAGCTTCCTTATAAACGTTGGGATAACGACTCTGCTTTTCCGAAGAGAAGGCTTTATTTAAACTTACTGGCGTCAGATGAAGAAGAAAACTGGGATTGTAGTTTTAATTTCCGTTTTTTACCATACGCGGAATCAATGAGAAGAGATGATAATGCGTTCTGGTTTCTTGTTGGAGAAATATTAAATTTAGATGAAGAGTACCTTGTTAATGATTTCTTAATGAAGCATGACATTTTTTCCCTTGGTAAGAAGCAGTCTATATTTGCCAATAGAACACTTTATAAACTTCACTCTGTTGTGCATAAGAATAAATCTATTAACCTGTTCCTTGAAAAGGGCGAAAGCCTTGATAAGGTCCTTAATATTTTTATCCGGGTTAATAGCGGGGGCACTCAGTTAAATTACTCTGATTTGTTGCTTTCTATCGCCACTGCCCAATGGAAAGAAAGGGATGCAAGGGAGGAGATTAATTATTTTGTCGATGAAATCAACGCTGTGGGCTCTGGATTCAATACAAATAAAGACTTTGTCTTGAAGAATTGCTTGGTTTTATGCGGTTTTAGGGATATTGCTTTTAAAGTTGATAACTTTAATCAGACAAATATGTATTCTATTGAGAAAAATTGGGATAAAATTACTAAAGCGATAAAAGCAGCTTTTATTCTTGCTGCTAGCTTTGGGTATAATAGAGATACTTTGACTTCAAATTACGCGCTTATTCCAATTGCCGTATATTTGTATAAACTTAATACACCTGATAATTTTACTGAGTCTGTAAAGTTTCAGGATGACCGCAAAAAAATTTTCAAATGGCTCGCAATAGTATTGTTGAAAAGAACATTCGGTGGGAATCCAGATAATGTGTTGCGCCCCATGCGAGAAGTGATTGAAGAAGCAGAGAATGGCTTCCCCATCGATGGAATTATCAATAAGTTAAGGGGCACTGCAAAAAGTATTGCCTTTTCTGAAGATGATATTGAAAATTTATTGCATTATCAATACGGTCAATCATATATGTTTTCGGTTCTGGCTTTTTTATACCCTTCTCTTGATTTTAAGAATAAGTTTCATAAGGATCATATTTTTCCTAAAAAACTATTTAAACGATCGACATTACTCAAGAGGGGTATCCTTGAAAAGGACATAGAGTTCTTTTTGGATCATTATGATAATTTGGCCAACTTGCAACTGCTTGAAGGTTTGCCAAACCAAGAAAAATCGGATCAAGAGTTTGAGACTTGGTTGAATGCAAATTATTCAAACCAGGTAGAAAAACAATTTTTCATGAAGCGACATTACATACCAGATGTTGCGCTTTCTCTTGAAAACTTCAAAGAATTTGTCGCGGAACGACAAAAATTACTATCGAGTGCTTTTAGGAAGGTCCTTTTGTAAAAACAAAGACCAATGTAGACGAGATTCTTTCTGTATTTCTACGGAGCGGCGTGAGGATGTGTTGCCCGATGGCGAAGGTGTTTAAAGATATTGTAGCGTTTCTTTCGCAGGAAGACTAAGAGAAGATAAATAACAGCGATTCTGATCGCGCGCCCATTTGATGGTTTACTTATTGAAAATATAGATAGAATATAGGTGTGAAATATACGGAATATGAACAGGGGGTCGCTACTAGAAAGAGAGAGTAATTCGGCTGTCTAGGAAGTGTAAACTACAGCAAAATCAATTTCCAAGGTGAAAATTTCCGAATTCTACAATTGCCCCAAAAATTGGACACTACCTCTTGCTCTGAAGCGTCATCATAAGGAGAGATATTCATGCTGATAAGCCGACTTCGGCTGGAAAACTGGCGGAACTTCAGGGAACTCAACGTTCCGCTTCGCGATGTGACGTACATTCTGGGGGCGAACGCTTCCGGAAAATCCAATCTGCTGGATGTTTTCCGTTTTCTGCGCGATGTAGGAAAAA
>RZYP01000034.1 GCA_009930275.1 Negativicutes bacterium | reverse complement strand
TGGTAGTATCATTGGAACCTATAACTATACTCAACAGCGAGCCTGCACCCACGCCTATCATGCTTCCTATCCCTACAGAAAACTGTGTGAGAGGATATGCAATTGAAACACCGGCCAGCGCGGTTTCGCCAATAAATCTGCCTACGAAGATTGCGTCAAACACTGTATTTAGACCATGAAGAACCATGCCTATGACGGCAGGCCATGATAAAGTCCACATGACCTTCCATAGATTATCCTTAAGTATCATTTTTTTTTGTAAATTTTTATCCATGAGCTAATCCTCCAATCTTTTTGTAAATTTCTATCCATGAGCTAATCCTCCAACAATCTTTCCTAACGCAAGGGTTTGCTTTTATCATTATATTTGCACTAACCTTGTACAGTATTGATCAATTAGCTCATCGTCATGGGTGATGATCAAAATACTTTTCCCAAAGATGCGGCATGTTTCATGGCCTCCGCGACAAGGTACATATTCTGTGTGTCCAGCTTCGAGGTTGCCTCGTCCAAAATCATGATCCGCGCATCTTCCATCAATGTGACCGCCAATACCAACCTTTGCTTCTGTCCGCCCGAAAGCGTGGCGGGACGCCTGTCCTTATATTCATAGAGGCCGAATGTGCAAAGCAACTCATCAGCATTTTAAATCTTGCTTCCGTTTTATCAACCATTAACAGGAGTTCTTCGCGGACACTTTCAGCAAAAAGCCCGGACGCGGTGTCATGGGAGATAAAGCGAATCTGTTTCATCCACGGCTTCTGATTCATGGCATTTCCAGCCAATCGGACGATCCCTTTATTCGGCTTATACAAACCGCATAAAATTTTAGCAAGCGTCGTGTTTTCCATGCCATTACGCCTAGTTATCGCAATGATTTCTCTTGCATAAGCGTCAATGGAGAGATCATGTAAAACATCTTTCTTTTGATAAAACGCCTTTGTGACACTGGGACGGGTGTAGCCTAAATAACGCAATACACCTCGTCCAGCCTCTCATTCGGTATTTTGCTCAACAACCAAGTGAGAGTTCCGTTCAAGCAGTTTAGTCGTCAGCGGTTCTGAACCGGAAAAAGTCTTTTACGTATTTCTCACCCATCTCATCCAGAGGATAGCTGCCCGCCACTTGCCCCTTTTCCAGATGCAGGATATGGGTACAGCAATCCAGAATCAACTCCAAGTCGTGAGTGATGATGAACAGTGTCTTACCCTGCGCTTGAAGGATCTTGAGATTGTCCGACACCTCCCGCATATGGCGTAGGTCAAGACCGCTGGTAGGCTCGTCAAAGATGATAAAATCCCGTTCACTGGCAACTGCACTGGCGATGGCCACACGTTGCTTCTGCCCTCCTGAAAGGGACAGGGGATGCCGATCTTTTAAGTGAAACAGATCAAGAGAACGAAGAATTACCTCTGCTTGTTCTTCATCCAATTCGGGCATGCTCAAAAGCACCTCCTCCAGCACGCTTTCGGTAAAAAGCTGATGATTCACATCCTGCATCACCATATAACACTTGCCCAAACATTTTTTCGCAGCCACTTCCATATCATCAATGGCGAGTTTACCTTTGCAGCCCTTCGTTAGCCCGCACAGGCAATGAGCAAAGGTGCTTTTACCTGCCCCATTATGGCCGATCACCGCAATAATGTTGTTTTGCGGCAGTGACAGCTCCTTAATCTCCAGCGCCGCTGGCTTGGATCGCCAATAGGCGTGGGAAAACCCGGATAAGGTAAAATGTCTTTTGTCGTTTGCGATTGAATCAAGCCGGTGCAATCCGTCTAATTTCATGGGTCGTAGACCCATTTCGGCGATTTCCGTATCGGGCAGGGCGGTCATTTGCGTGCCGGTAAGTTCGCGGGTGATCTCTCCGTTATTTATATAGAGAACGCGGTCTAAAATGTCTTGCAGGAAATACAGACGGTGTTCCGCGATGATGATAGTTTTGCCCTGCTTTTTCCAAACCTTCAGCATCTTTCTGAGTTCCCATGTTGCTGCCGCATCCAAGTTAGAGGACGGCTCATCCAGCACCAAGATTGGCGCATCACAAAATGTGGCTGAAGCACAAGCAATCTTCTGCTTTTCTCCGCCCGAGAGTTGGAAAATGCTGCGGTTCAGCAAGTGGGGTAAGTCAAACAGCTCGGACGATTCCTCGATCCGTCGCTTGATTTCTTCCGGGGGCATTCCCCGGTTTTCAGCGGCAAAAGCTAACTCGCTTGTGGTATCCACCGCGAAAAACTGGCTACGGGGGTTTTGAAACACGGAACCTACCAGCCTCGCTGCTTCGTGCAGCGGTATCTGTTCGACTTCTTTGCCGCCAATCCGCACCTGGCCGGACAGTTTCCCCTCATAGTAGTGGGGGATCAAGCCGTTAATCAGCCGTGTAACCGTTGTTTTGCCGCAACCAGACTCTCCGCAGAGCAGCACTACCTGCCCTTGTGGAATGTGCAGGTGTATATTTCTCAGACCCGCATCCTTTTCGCCTTCCTCATAAGAAAAGGATACATGCTCAAAATCAATCAAAAAAACGCCTCCTCACATCTGCGTCCGAGATTACGGCACAAGGCTAACCACCAGAACGCAGGAAATTAACAGAAATACAATATCAATCGGTCGGAACCCAATTTGGGCGATACTGGTTCTTTTTGCGGGATCACCCAGCCCTCGCGTCAGTGCGGATGCCGAAAGCTCGTCACCAATCTTCACAATGGAGGTCAACAGCGGTACTATGCGATATTCCAGCAAGCAAGCTGGATTGCGCCGGAAATGTTTTGTGCCAAAGCGCACATCTCTCATCCGCATGGCATTCCCGATATGTCCCGATTCCTCCCGGATTGTGGGGAGAAATCGGAACATCACACACAAAGGAATGACAAATTTCTTGCTGATGTGCATCCGTTCCACAGAAGCAATGAATTCGCTTACAGTGGTAGACGACATCAGATATGCCGCCATCATAAAAAGCGGGCATAGTCGGAGTACAAAGCCCACCAGCAAAACAAGTAGGCCGTTAAGGAGCGGGTTCAGCGGCCCGGTAGGCGGCACCGCTTTTACATAGATGGCGGCAGAAAGCAGCAATGCGTATGTAATACCCAGCTTGTATTGCCTGTTGCTTAGTAGCAGGATGCAGGGTAGCGCGACAATGCCAAGAAAAGGCCCGGTAATGTTGTATTTGAACATCACGCTTGTGATAACGGTCAAAATAACCAATTTGGTGCGTGGGTCTAAGCTCAGCCATCTTCTTTCTGAACCACTTGCGAGTTTCAGGCTTTCCATCAAACGATCCCGGCCTTCTTAAAGTGCTTGTTGAGCATTTTGCGTCCCAGCAGCGCACCCACAAGCCCGCCGGCCATTAGAAGAACTGCTCCGGCAAACGCCATCCACGAGGGCATATAGGTCATGAGAGCATCGGTATACTGATTCCCCATATTTTCCCGGACTCCAGCCATATAACTATCTGCCAACACCCACATTGGCAGCACACAGCCCAGTGCCCACAAACTGAATACGCTGTAGCTCAAGGCCATAAATTTGAACTTTTTGTATTTACCCGCTCGAAGAATAAACTCCGCGATCAACCCGCTAATTGCGGACGAAATCAATGGAACCCAAGTATAGCCTGAAATGAACATGAATGCCCCAAGCAGCACGGCCATGATAAACAGCATACCCGGTTTTTGCACTTTGGTCAGAAATAACATGAAGGGGATGCCGCCGAGAATCGGCCATACAAACATTAGCAATGGGTAGAGAAAGGGGATCATATTCAGCATCCCTGTCACAAAGACCACGACGAGATAGACCGCAAAATAGATACCGATATTAATAAGGTCTTTTGTGTTGATTTTGTTCGATTTTTCCATAATTTTCTTCCTCCTGTGTTTTGGTTTATTTGGTAAGCTGCCAACTGGCGGCTTGTTCCCGAATGTGTAGAAAATTGCGATATATACCATCACTAGCCGCCAATTCGTCGTGCGTCCCACGCTGGGCGATCTGTCCGTCATCAATCACAAGGATTTGGTCTGCGCTTCGCACTGTCTTAAGACGATGCGCAATCACGATAATCGTTTTATCATGTGTCAGGGCTTCGATTGCTGCTTGCAATCGGTCTTCGCTTTCCGGGTCTACATTTGCCGTAGCCTCATCAAAAATGACGATGGGTGCGTCCTTGAGCATCGCCCGCGCAATGGAAATACGTTGCTTCTCGCCGCCTGAAAGGGTGGTGCCGCCTTCACCGATCATCGTGTCATACCCGTTAGGAAATTCCATGATGAAGTCATGGCAACAGGCTTTTTGCGCCGCCGCTATTACCTCATCCATTGTTGCATCCGGCTTGCCGAAGCGAATATTATTTGCAACAGAATCGTTAAAGAGGTAAACATTCTGGAACACCATGCTAATGTTTCTGAGCAGATTGTCCAAAGTGTATTCCCGCACATCGCACCCGTCGATAGATATAACCCCCTGATTCACATCCCAAAACCGGGCGATCAGATTGCACAGCGTCGTCTTTCCCGAACCGGAGGGACCGACAACTGCGGTTGTGGTCTTTTCGGGGATTGTGAAACTCACTCCCGCGAGAATGGGGCGGTTCTCGTAGGCAAAATGAACATTGTCGAAACGAATGTCGTAGGATCGGGGAGCGGTTGCCCGGCTCCCCTCAGCCATCGCCGGAACATCTTCTAACTCATTGGCGCGGTTGATGGATGTTTCGGTCAGGCGCAGGGTTGCCATGCCGCTGCCCGCCGCCCGAAGCTGCTCAAATACCAGAAATGAAGCGATGAGCATCATCAGGCAATACACAAGCTGCATCGTTCCAGTTACATAGAAGTAGATGGAGGCAACCATGATGCCCACGCTGAACACATGCAAGACTAGCTGCTGTAACACAAGAAATGGCGTCATGGCTTTTTCCATTGCTGTATTTTTAAGGCAACTTTGGTCTATTGCCAAATCAACTTTTTTATCTCGTTCATCGGCAAGGTTGAATGACTTGACTACGCTCATGCCCTGCACCGTCTCCAAAACGGTTTCTACCAGTGTTTCCTGCGCCGCCTGCCGCAAAGGAGCGTCCTTACGGGATTTGCGCTCCATTCCTGTTATAACAGCGAGGAAAACAATCATTCCCAGGATCACAATCAGACCGATGCGCCAGTCAAAAAGCAGGATTGCGGCGGCGAATACAACAGCATTCATAAATCCACCGAGGGTCAGAACCAATACGATTGGAGCGGTGGTCTCCAGATCGCTCAAAATGGTAGTAGAAACTGCCGTAATATTGCCCAGGCTATTGCGATTGAAATAGCCCATCGGCACACGTTTCAATTTATCACCGATTTGGATTCGCTTTTCAGCTACCATAAAATATCCGGCATGAACACGCTGAAGCTGTGAATAAGTCTGCATAACAATCCGTCCGACCACACTCACCAGCATCAGCCCGCCTGACATGATGATATGCTGTGTGTGTGCGCCCTCAATTAAAGCATTCATCGTGACAAAGATTGCAGAAAGGATCAAGGCGTTCAGGATGGCCTGGATGAATCCCAACAGGATTGACTTGCGAATTTTAGGCTGCTCCTTGCCTGAGTAATCCCATATTTTCTTAAATACACTAATCATGAAAGCTCCCCCTCTCGCGCGCCAATATGTGCCCGCCACATTTCTTGGTAGAGATTACATTGCTCCAGCAATTTCTTGTGTCTGCCAGTCGCTGTAATTCGCCCATCCTTCATAACGATGATCTGATTGCTGTCGGTGATGGTGGAAAGCCTGTGAGCAATGACAATCAATGTTTTTCCCCGTACCAGCTTCGCAATGGCTTGCTGCAACGCTGCTTCGTTTTCCGGGTCTATGTAGGCCGTTGCTTCATCGAGAATTATGGCCGGCGCATCCTTTAGTATGGCACGGGCAATGGCGATGCGCTGCCGTTCGCCCCCAGAGAGATGCCCACCGCCCCCGCCCACGCGGGTGTCATAGCCATGTTCCAGCCCACGGATAAAGGCGTCAACACCGGCGTCTACAGCGGCCTTTTCCACTTCTGCGTCTGTGGCACTGCGACGGCTCATACGGATGTTTTCCCGTATGGTATCATCGAACAAATAATTGTCCTGTGCGACATAGGCAATCTTATCAGCAAGCTGCTTCTGTGGGATTTCCCGGACATCCACGCCGCCAATCATAATGGCCCCATCCGTTACATCCCAATATCCTGCAATCAATTTGGCAATGGTAGATTTACCGGAGCCGGATGGGCCGACAAGCGCGGTGACGGTTCCTGGCTCTATCGTCAGGCTTACATCGCTGAGCGCCCTTTCATCAGTTTCCTCGTGGTAGGAAAACGAAACATGATTTAGCGTAATGGTCAGGCCATCGAGTTCAACCGTCTGACCGGGGCGTATGAGTTCGTCTGCTTCCAGAATGGAACTGATTTGCGCTGCGGTGGTTCCCACTGTTGAAATGTTATCCGTGAAGTTGGATGCAGCAATCAGCGGTTCAACGATACTGAGAGATAGGATAATGATCAGAACAAAATCGGCGGACGAGAGACTTCCGTTTATGAAGAACCATAGACCGACCGGGAGTACTGTCAATAAAGTCGATGGGCTGATAATCCGAAATGCGGACATCGGCCACTGAACGCTTTTCATCCACCCGTAAAAGAAATCGGCGTTTTCTTTTACGGTATCAGCATATTTCGCATAGGACGCGGCGCTTTGATTAAAGGCTTTTATAACTTCAATGCCGCCGACATATTCTACAACCGCGTTGTTCATCCTTTGATGAATCTCAATGGACTGTGCGCACTTTTCTCCATAGGAACGCATAATTAGGGTCATGCAGGCCATGCCGAAAGGCAGCGTTATAAGGGAAACCAAAGCCATGCGCCAGTCGAGAAAAAACAGGTAGACTAGGATAAAAATCGGTATGAGCAGATTCGATGTCATTTCAGGAAGCAAATGGCCCAACGTGGTTTCCATGCTTTCCACCCGGTCTACTATAATGTCCTTGTAGCTGCCTGACGGCGTATCAATCAGTTTCCCCATTGGAAGTCGCGATAGTTTGGCGACCAAAGCCCTGCGAATATCCCGTAATGTTACGAAGGTCGCCTGATGAGAAAGAGAGGTAGACCAGCCGGACATCAGGACTTTCAAAATATATCCCGCCAGTGCCACTCCGCACCATATAAAGCAGAATTGCAAGTCTTTCCCGCCGCCGATTAGATACGTCACAATTTTGGCCACAGCAAAATACGGTGCTAAACCCGCAGCCACGCTGATAATAGCAAGAATGACAGACCAAATATATTTCGCCTTATATGCGGCGGCGAACGGTATGATTGGCGCAAGTGGACTTTGCTTTTTTATTGTTTCCATATTTACATCCTCCTTGGTTAGATATGTCTAACTTTATACGCTAAAAAAGAGCCGACAACTTGTAAGAAACTCCTTACAAGTGATCGGCTCTGCGTCTAGCGTCTGGCTCTATGACCTGTATATTTTGTTTTACTATGTTCACAATGCTTTCGCACCCGCACTTGGGGCAAAAAACAGGAAAGTTCTTCAATTCGGTATCCTGACGAATTTTGGTTCGGGTCTTATTGCCGCAGACCGGACAATGAACCCATCCATCACGATCCACAAACCCCTTTTCACTCAATCTACCTCATCCTCCTCACGAAAGAATATGTCGTTCCATCCTTGCTGGTAAAACCGCCTCATCTGTTTCGCGTAAGTAGTTGCCTCTGCCTTGCTCATATCATGCCGGACAATTTCAAACAGCCCGGAAAAAAATGCGCTGGATAATACGTGAACAAGGGGGATGGATGCGCGCCCCGTCTCAAAAGCGTTCCTGCTAACTTGATCCATGTATTTGACGGTGTATTCCGACTGGATTTCCGCTAAATCATGAATCAACTGTGCGAAGTCTGTATTGTCGGCACAAGAAACCATGATTTTGAACACATCAAGGTTCTCATAGATGTAATCCAGCAATTCCGCTTCCATTGATTTGGATCGTTTTTCGTAGCTCTTAAATTCATCAGAGGGGAGGTGGGTATCGTTTTCCATCCGCTCAACAAACCATTGCTTTAACTGTTCTACAACAGGAGAAATCAACGCATGAAATAATTCCGCCTTATCGCTAAAGCGCCTGTATATTGAGCCTGTACTGGTGCTGGCGTTATCGGCTATAACACGCAGGGCGGCATCCTGATATCCTTTTTCAAGAAATTCAGTTTTTGCACATGAGAGCACCTTATCATAAATACCTTCTGCTGACTTCCTAGGCATGTTTTCACCTCACATTTCGAAGCATCGTTACGTAACATCGTTCCGAAATAAATAATACCATAAATTTTTCTGTATGTCAATCCGTTATTCTAGCCAACTGCTAGCCAACTGCTAGCCAACTGTGAAATTCAGATGATTATTGTAGCTTAGGCATGAGCCGCTGTGCTGTATGGATTTCCAACGCCGTTTCAAGGTCAAACTCATTCCTGGCAAGCAGGGCAAGGTGGTACACACCTTGCGATTTTGCTCAAAATTCCCTTACGGGATTTTGGCAAATCTGCTTGTTGGGGAGCATCCCCAATCCCCACTGAACACACAATAAATTGTGTGGCTACGCCTCCTGCGGAGGCTAAAAAAATCACAGACCAGATTATCTCTGTTCCTGTGATTTTTCTTTTCTGTCACTTTCCAAATCATCGCCTAAAAGACGGTCAACATTTGCCTTTGCGGTTACAATTTCCTGCATTTCTTTTTTTGCGGAATGGTACTTTGCATAGACTTTTTTCTTTTTGGTCAACAATTCAGAATACTCCTTTTGCAGAGTCTTAACAGTAGGCAGCTTTTTTACACCCATCTCATCAAATGCAGCCTTCGCCGCCTTATGCAAAAGCAGATCGGCGGTGTGTTCCTCGTAGAAGTTTTTTGAATAGCCTGCCTTACGATAGGCGGTATAAACATCACGAGTTTTTGCGTAATTGATGATATGGGTTTTGAGCACGGCAATTTCCGCCATACGCTTTTCAGCAGCTTTAATTTCTGCGGATAACTGCTTGAAATTATCGGTAGAAGCCTGTGCCTTTTTCTCTAAATCTTCGTAATGAAGCAGATTGTTTTCTGTCAAAAAATTGATGGTGTGCGCCATTTGCTTGAGGTTAAAAATCTTCGCCCAACGTTCATAACCTGCACCTTTTCCTGTCCGTAATTTTGCCTCAATATTCACCAAAAGACTGATACGAGATTTTTGTATTCCGGCGGTTTCCTTTTTAATTTCCAAAGTCTTTTTACCACTTATAACAGCCTCAATTTCATCTTTGGAATATCCCTCACCAAGAGAACGTAGACGAATAAATTTCTTTTGTTCCTTACCTTTGAAAGCTAGGTACTTTCCACTTTTAATTTCATATCCTGCCTGCTCCATCTGTGATAAAAACATTTTAAAATCAGTAGGTTTTTTTGCAAGAATTTCATTAATGGTTTGCCGTAACTTTTCAGAATGTGAGACAGGCTTTTTAACTCCAAGCCATTTACCATAATGATTTTTCCCATGCTTCGGATTTTCAATAATCGACAGTCCGTTTTCAAGACAAAGACGGTCAGATATTTTCCGTACCGCTCTTCCTGAGCCAAGAAAATCTCGAAACTTTTTTGTACAGTCGAGAGAAGTAGAATTATAAATAATGTGGTTATGAATATGTGCTTTGTCAATATGAGTTGCTACGAAAAAAGCGTACTTTCCTTTGGTAAACCTCATGCCTAATTCATAACCGATTCTATTGGCAAGTTCCGGCGTAACTTCCCCCGGCTTAAAGGACTGCCGTATCTGATAAGCTATCACATCATTTGCTTGTTCTCTGCCTGTAATGTCGGAGTACATTCGCTTGGCTAAAAGAAATTCTCCCTGCACAGTTTTGGGGTCGCATTCATAGGAGCTGATGTATTCTCCCTCGTTTGTTTTTTCGGGATTTTTTGCATAGTCTGTGCGATCTGCAAGGCAGTCAACAATAGATTTACCTTTGTTTTGGTGCATGGAAATCAAGCGTGTGGTAGCGATAATAACACCTCCTTTTGCAAATAAAATGACACTTAGATGTATCAATCTAAGTGCCTAAATGTTAAGAGGATAAGTATTCATCTGTGATATGATATAGAAAGTCTAATACCTCATATAAATACGAAACACCTTCTTTTAATGAAAGATAGTCAATTGAATGACCACTTGTAAAATACAAGTCGTTATCGGTGCTTATCAAATATCTCCAAACATCTGCGTTTTGGTCTGTTTGTTTTTCAGAAGGGTTTACTCGTTCAAAATCTCTTTGATCAGCTTCTTGAATTTCTTTGAGCAAGAGCCTAACTTTAGACAGACTTATACCTTCTAATGAATATGGCACAAAGGTTTCTTTATACTTTTTGACATCCTTAATAGCTGATTCATTATTTATAAAACCGTCAATAACTTCTTTCTTTACTTCATCCCAAAGAGCAAGCAAATTATGTCCTCCTTTTGGCAACCTCCCAAAACATCGCAAATGAATATGCTTTAATGAAATTTCCAAGCTGTGACGATAAGAAAACAATATAGGGAATATATATGTATCTAAAGTTTTAGGAGTTCCATTTTCTATTGCTAATTCGACCAAATCATCAGCACTATTTTTATACCCCTCTCGCAGGCCATATAGTGCAAGGTCTTTACTTTGCCATCCAAAGTGTGCTGATTGTTCCATGTTGCCACTTTCGCAAAATATTTTCAATTCTATTCACCCCCACATTAGCTTTCAGTATCATCAAAAAAATCCATAACTTTGGTTTCGATCTCGTCCAAGATTTCTTTAATGTATTGTGAAACAACTGCATAATCCTCAATTATCCTTTTCAATTGAAAAGCTGGATGATGTTTGAAATTCATATCAAAATCACTCATTACAGCAACATTTGGAGAATTTCTATGTGTCATTTTATTTCTAAGTTCATTAGCAAAGGAATGATTGCCTTCCCATTCTTCTTCACAATCAGTATTATCATCTTGTTCAATGTATTCATAAATTTCTGTTGCCTTAGTTTTGAAATTATCACTATGCTTGTTTGCTGGATTAAATATTTGTTTGTAATATACCTTTTCCTTGAGAATGTTTATATCATAAAAAAGTCTATATAACTGTGCTAACATATCCCATAAACTTGAAGTCCGAAACAGCGCATTTTCAATATAATAATAAGCAAGCTTTTCTTCTTCGGTATCTGTTCTTATTAAGCTAAAATTACTCATCAATGTGTCAGAGTATGAAAATTTAATTGCTTCATTAAAGGAAAGTTTGACTTTCCAGTCTAAATCCATCAAAGTATCATATATCGTTTTATACTGCATCAGTTTTCCAAATGGTGATTCATCGTTACCTGCCGAAACAGTACCAAACAAAAATTTATCTTCACCAAGCATTATTTTAAAACGCTGTGGATTATAAGCCACATTTGAAAGTTTACATTGAAAATAGAGCATCTCTTTATTTTCTTGATCATTCATCTTTTCACCTCCGCAACACTTATTTCGTTTTATCAAATAAGTGTAACATACAGTAATCATAAATTCATCAACAGCTTTTAAACAAAAAAGCAGGAGCGATAGCACAAAAGTGTTTTCGCCCCTTACATCATTACATGACTTTCAGCCGTTCGTTCACCTGTTCTATCTTTCCTATCAGCCAAGCGGCAAGCATTGGAACTCCATACGGGCTGATTAAATAAGCAAGAACAAGAGCTTTTATACCGTCCTGTGTTTCGCCTAAGAATATGATAATAGCAAGTGCCAATACAAACATCACAAAAGCCAAGATAGAAAGCACTGCTGTTCCAAACAGGCAGATAAACTCACAAATCATCAATATAAGGGTAAGCAGCAGGGTAATTGGAAACAAAAATATCTTAAACAATATTCTCATGGAACAGTCCTCCTTTTCGTTGCAGCTCTCTTATATAAAACGAGCATATCATAATCTGGAAAAACAATCCATGATGTCAATTTTTCATATTGTAGCAAGGCGGGAGAGAATTTCCCCCGCCATATCCCATAGTTTATCATAGCTTTTTTGCAAATCATCTAAATCCTCGCTATAGATATTTCCTGTTTCATGTACCCGTTTGGTGAGCTGATTGAGGTTGTTACTGGTACGTCGCAGGAGGGAAACAAGCTCCCGGATATCAGATAAATCAAGCTGTATCACATAGCCGTCAACTGCCATTTTGCGAAGATATGCACCGAGGTTTTTTGTGCCAAGCTGCATCATTTTTTTATCAATCAAGCTGCGTTCATGCTCCGACACCATAAAGTGGAGCTGTATGTTTCTTTTACGGTCTGCCATCAGCGTTCCACCTCCATATTCTTATCGTGCTTTTTGTCCGTAACAGCTCTGTATTTAGACGGTGTTTTGAGGCTGTCGAGTACCGATAGGCGTTCCCGTTTGCCAATGCTTTCGGATCGTTCCTGCTGCTCAGCACGTTCCACAGGTGCGCCTGTGTCCATATTTAGCTCCGTATCAAGAATAGCAAGGCGGGAGGATTTCTCTTTCAATTCCTGCTCCTGTGGGAATGGCTTTCCAAGCTCTGCCTTTGCCGCCTTTGTCTGTTGATAGAGGTTATCAAGCTGCGCCTGTACTGCCTGCAACCGCTGGGGCATTGCAGTAAGAGCATTATCAATTCGCATAATGTTTCCCCGTGCATCAGCGCCAAGCTCCGTTGTATGGCTCATCGCCCCCTTTGTGGTCATTTTGTACTGACTACCAAAGCTCTCAAAGGAAAGAGATAGCGTAAAGCCTTTATAACTGCCCACTTCAATAGGCTCGCTGTCCTTAACCGCCTTACAAGCTTCCAAGATGGCAGCTCCTGCCTTTTCTTTGTCAAGATACTTTACGCCGAGAATTTCCATCGGTGCAAAGATGTCCTCTTTGGGTGGCATATTGGCAGTAAACGTCGCCATATCCTGCTCAAAACCTCTGATATAACCTTTGTATTTCTCAATATTTTCAGGAAAGTACTTTAGTAGATTATCCTCCAAACGATACTGATTGCTTTGGTGGTTTGACTTTAGGAGTTTGAGCCTTGCAACATCGATTTCCAAGTCCATTTTTTCCTTGATTTTCGGGTTTCCTGCACACAAAGCCTTGATTTCTGCATAGGATAAAGCCGCCTCATCCACATCCTCGCAGGAACGGACAGCACTTTTTGAGGTCATAATCTGCGAGATGAATTTCTGCTTGTTTTCTACCGTCTGCCAAAGGTATGCATCAAAGGTTGCCGCCGTGACATAGCGGTAGATACCCACTTCGGAATTTTGATTTCCCTGACGTATGCCACGCCCTCCACGCTGTGTTAAATCCCCTGGTCTCCACGGACAATCAAGATCATGAAGTGCCACTAAGCGGTCTTGTACGTTTGTGCCGGCTCCTATTTTAGCAGTGCTGCCCATCAGAACACGAACATCGCCACTACGTACCTTTGCAAACAATTCTTTTTTTCGTACCTCGGTGTTTGCTTCGTGTATAAACGCCACTTGCTCGGCAGGAATACCTTTTGCGGTGAGTTTTTTCCGAATATCGTCATAGACATTAAAAGTTATAGTCATATCGGCTGAATCATCATCGGTAGTGGTATCTTCCAGAGCATGAATCTCCACGCCGTTAATGGCCTGCTCTCCGGCTTTGGCAACTCTGTCCTGCTGTGCTGCGGCTCTGCCTTTCGGCGTAGAAATGTCACAGAACACAAGCTGTGTCAGCTTTTGTTCCATTCCTCTTTCCCATATTTCAAAAACATTATTTACACAGGCATTTACCTTGCTCTGCGGTTCATCGGGCAGGAGTGGGTTAATAATTCTTTGGTCAAGCCCCAATTTACGCCCATCGCTTGTTATTTTTAGCATGTTATCCACAGATGGGTCAACCTTGTTAGCATGTACGGCAGCGGCACGATTGGAAAGCTCTTTTACCATCTCCTTTTGGTGCTCCGTAGGATCAACCACAATGGTTTCATAGTTAGCTTTTGGCGTAGGCAGGTTTAATTGGTCGGCTGTCTTGATGTCGGCAACCTCTTTGAATAGGGTCATTAGTTCAGGCAGATTAAAGAATTTAGCAAAGCGTGTCCTTGCCCGGTATCCCGTTCCCTCCGGCGCAAGCTCGATGGCGGTCACGGTTTCCCCAAAGGTAGAAGCCCAACAGTCGAAGTGCGCAAGCCCATTACGCTGAAGCGTGAAATACTGAAGATAACGCATCATCGTATAAAGCTCGGTCATGGAGTTTGAAACAGGCGTACCCGTTGCAAATACAATTCCTTTACCATCGGTCAATTCATCGATGTAACGGCACTTTAGAAACATATCACTTGACTTCTGTGCGTCAGTGGTAGAAAGTCCTGCCACGTTACGCATTTTTGTGTAAAGAAACAAATTTTTGAACGAATGTGCCTCGTCAACATACAGCCTGTCAACGCCCAACTGCTCAAAGGTGACAACATCATCTTTTCGATTTTGAGCAAGTAGCTTTTCAAGCCTTGCTTCCAATCCCTTTTTTGTCCGTTCAAGCTGCTTGACTGTAAAACGCTCACCGCCGCTTGCCTTGACTTCCTCGATACCCTCTGTGATTTCGTCGATCTGCTCCTGTAACAGACGTTCCTGCCGTTCTACAGAAATGGGAATACGCTCAAACTGGCTGTGTCCGATAATAACGGCATCATAATCACCCGTGGCTATCCTTGCACAGAATTTCTTACGGTTTTTCGTTTCAAAGTCTTTCTTTGCGGCCACCAAAATATTGGCAGCTGGATACAACCTTAAAAATTCACTTGCCCATTGTTCCGTCAGATGATTTGGCACGGCAAACAGACTTTTTTGACAAAGCCCAAGCCGCTTGCTTTCCATAGCAGCAGCCACCATTTCAAAGGTCTTACCTGCACCCACTTCGTGTGCAAGTAGAGTATTGCCACCATAAAGAATGTGGGCAATCGCATTTGTCTGGTGTGTCCGCAAGCTAATTTCGGGATTAATGCCGGAAAAGGTAATGTGCTGTCCGTCATACTCACGGGGTCGAGTGGAGTTAAATTGCTCATTGTATCGTTTTACAAGAGTCTGCCTTCTGTCTGCATCATTCCATATCCAATCACGAAATTCATCCTTAATCGCCTGCTGTTTTTGCTGTGCAAGAGTGGTAGCGTCCTTATTGAGTACACGCCGTTCCTTTCCGTCGGGGTCGGTTACGGTGTCATAGATACGCATATCACGGAGGTTTAGGGTATCCTCTAAAATCTTATAGGCATTTGCCCTGTCTGTACCATAGGTCACGTATGCCGCCACGTTGTTGTAGCTGATGGCATTCTTATTGGTAATACTCCATTCAGCGGTATAGGGCGCATATTTTACTTCAATATTCCCTTGCAAGCGGTAGGGTGTATCAAACACTTCATACATAAACTGCTCGATGTAGCTCTTGTCAATCCATGTAGAGCCGAGACGCACTTCAATTTCGGAGGCTTCAAGGTCTTTGGGCTGTGCCGCTTCCAACGCTTTTACATTTGCCGCAAACCGCCCCTGCGTTACTTCATTGGCGGCAATGGCGATAGCCAGCTTTTGGCGAACATTTCCGGACAGATATTCGTCCGCTGTTTCCCATCCTGATTTTTCATCGGCATTTCCGTTGGGGTTTTTGAAGATAACGCCTTGCAGATCTGAAACAAGCTGTTCAAAGGTAAATCCCGTCAACTCCGACATATATGCCATATCTACCGTTGCTTTTTCTGCGATGGAAAGTGCCAGTGCCTCGCTTGCCG
>RZYP01000188.1 GCA_009930275.1 Negativicutes bacterium | reverse complement strand
GCGAAGCCAATCAGTCCCAATATGATTGATCCCAAAATATAAATACAAGCATTCATTTTTTCGTTCTCTTGAATTAAATTAAAACCCTCATACATAAATGTCGAAAAAGTAGTATAGGCACCTAAGAAGCCCTCACCTACAAGTATATACAGATTTCCGCTAAGCGCAAGAACACTCACTATCCCCAAAAGAATTGCTCCCGTAATATTAATGAAGAAAGTCCCCAAAGGGAAACCTGTCCTTGCCTTTTCTGCAATTTTTCTGCCAATCAGGAACCTTGCCAGACTGCCAAAGGCTCCCCCCGCAGCCACCATTAAATATTCCATTACTCATCCTCACTTTGACTGCTTTTTGACAACTTTTCAACACTATGGCTGGCCATTTTAGCGAAAATTTTCCTTGCCAGGACAACTCCAAGAAACGACGCCGCAAGACCCAATACAATCGAAATAATAATGTATGATATTGCCGAAAAATATTGGCCGTTCAACATTAGCAAAACGTTTTCCTTGCACAGGGATGAAAACGTTGTAAAGGCACCGAGAAAGCCTGTTGAAACTCCAATTCTGACATTAGCGTCAACATCAATAATTTCTAAGGCCACTACTAAGAAAAGTGCTAGCAAAAAGCACCCTGTGATATTTATTAACAAGGTATTCAGAGGGATATTCCCAAAATAATTCCAAATATGGGTGTTTTTTACTAAGAGCCTTAGCACGGCACCCAAGGCACCGCCGATCATTATATGAATATATTTCTGCAAGCTTTTCCCCCCATATAAAGATAAAAACTCCTACAAACGGCCTAAAGCTGTTTGTAGGAGTCATTAGCCTATCAGCGTTTAAAGGCGAACTCCATCGCCTATTGAAGATTGTATTTATAATTCTACCATCATTAGGTTGTCAAAGCAACCAATAAACTCACATTAGTGTCTTTTCCACTTTCAGGAAAGCCTCATCTTGAAGTCTTCATAGCCAAAGGTACGGATAACGTCTATTTCGCTGTTTTTTCTGGCAACAGCAATCGAAGGAAGTTTCATGCCGTTGAAAGTGTTATTTTTAACCATCGAATAGATCGCCATATCACAGAAAACGAGTTTATCGCCGATGCTGAGCGGTTGGTCGAAGGAGTAGTCGCCTATCACGTCGCCAGCCAGACAAGTTGCGCTGCCTAAACGATATGTACAGGGCTTTTCGCCAGGCAAAGCAGAACCCACAATTCTCGGTCTGTAAGGCATTTCCAAAACATCCGGCATATGACAAGCCGCTGATGCGTCCAGAATCGCAATTTTGATGCCGTTGTCGACGATGTCCATAACGGTGCTGACGAGGAACCCTGTATTGAGGGCTACTGCCTCCCCAGGCTCGAGATAAACCTTCACCTGATACTTTTCCTTAAAGCTCCTGATAGCACTAATCAAGGTATCTACGTCATAATCCTCGCGCGTAATGTGGTGTCCGCCGCCAAAATTAACCCATTCCATCTGCTTAAGATATGGTCCGAATTTTTCCTCAACCGCTGCCAAGGTCTCAATAAGTGCATCGGCATTTTGCTCACAGAGTGTGTGAAAGTGCAGACCGCTTATACCTTCAAGCAATTCCGGCTTGAAGTTTGCCAAGGTTATGCCGAGGCGCGATCCTGGCGCGCATGGATCATAAATAGCATGATCCTGTGTGGAATGCTCGGGGTTAATGCGCAGCCCAAACTTTTTATCAGTTTTGAGCGCTTTGTCCTTGAACTTTTCCCACTGTGAGAAGGAGTTGAAGATTATATGGTCGCAAATTTGCAAAATTTCGTCAAACTCTTCTTCGTGGTAAGCCGGAGAAAAGACATGATTTTCCTTGCCCATTTCTTCATAGCCCAGTTTAGCCTCAAATAATCCGCTGGCTGCCGTTCCACTCAGATATTGCCCCATTAAGGGATACAGTGAAAACATTGAGAAGGCTTTCTGGGCCAATAAAATATGACAGCCTGCCTTTTCTTCAATGTTTTTCAGCAGTTCCAGATTTTTGATAAGGCGTTTTTCGTCGACTATATAGTAAGGCGTTTTCACTTTGTTAATATCGAATCCCAAATCCATTATTATTCCACCAGAACCGGGTTAAAGTCTTCAACCCAGGGCAGACCCCATTTATTAAGTGCTTCCATGAACGGATCAGGATCAAATTCCTCGATGTTATGCACGCCAGGTTTTTGCCAGGTGCCGTTCATAACAAGCATGGCGCCAATCATGGCCGGTACGCCCGTCGTATAAGATATTGCCTGAGACTCGACTTCCTTGTAACACTCCTCGTGGTCGCAGACGTTATAAATATAATATGTTCTTGGTTTGCCATCCTTAATACCTTGGAAAATGCAGCCAATATTGGTTTTGCCTTTTGTTCTTGGCCCTAAAGACGCCGGGTCAGGCAATACTGCCTTCAAAAATTGCAGTGGAACGATTTGCTTGCCTTCGAATTCAATAGGTTTGATAGAGGTCATGCCCACGTTCTCCAGACATTTCAAATGCGTCAGGTAGCTTTGGCCAAAAGTCATAAAGAAACGAATTCTCTTGATGCCTTTGATGTTCAGTGCCAAAGATTCCAGTTCTTCGTGATGCAGGAGGTACATATCTTTTTCGCCGATTTGCGGGAAGTCGTACACTCTTTTGATTTCCATCGGTTCTGTCTCTACCCATTTGCCGTTTTCCCAATAGCTGCCATTAGCGGTAACTTCCCTGATATTGATTTCCGGGTTGAAGTTGGTGGCAAACGGATAGCCATGGTCTCCGGCGTTAGCATCAAGAATATCGATATAATGAATTTCATCAAAATAATGTTTTTGAGCGTATGCAGCAAAAACTCCGGTAACGCCGGGGTCAAAACCACTGCCGAGAAGAGCCGTAATACCGGCTTTTTCAAAGCGCTCACGATATTCCCATTGCCACTTGTACTCAAACTTAGCCGTGTCAAGCGGCTCGTAGTTTGCTGTATCTACATAATGCGTCTTGGCAGCAAGACAGGCATCCATAATAGTAAGGTCCTGATACGGCAGGGCAAGATTAAGAACCACGTCCGGTTTGAACTGGTTGATAAGCGCAACAATCTCGTCTACATTGTCAGCATCCAGTTGTGCGGTATGGATTTTGGTTTTACCGCCATCCAATTTGGCCTTCAAGGCATCACATTTACTCTTTGTCCTGCTCGCAATCATAATTTCTTCAAAAACTTCGCTGTTTTGACAGCATTTATGGATTGCCACGCCGGCAACCCCGCCACAGCCAATAATTAAAGCTTTACCCATTTTATTTCGCCTCCAAAATTAATAGTATTTCACGCAATATTTTGCACGCAACCGCGGTGGAAACGCCACTTTGGTCGTAAACAGGTGACAATTCATCGATATCACAGCCAACTATGTTGAGCCCTGTCATGCTTATGACAGCCTGCA
>RZYP01000187.1 GCA_009930275.1 Negativicutes bacterium | reverse complement strand
TCCGGTATTCCAACCTTACCAATATCATGAAATTGAGCAAAAAGACGAAGATCTGAGATTGTACTCGATGAAAGAGCTAAAAAATTCCCCAGATCAGAAACAATTTTTTGCAGCCTATCGCCGTGTCCCTCCGTAATGTAATCTCTCGCTTTTAGTAATTCCATAACCGTCTGGACAATGGTGCTGCGGCTGCTCTTTCGTTGATGAAGTTTTTCTCTGTACATATTATTGTCGGCTTGTTTATACAATTCACGCAGGGAAATTGCATTCGTTTCCGCTAAAGCATAACCAACAGAAAGGCTGATTAGGAATTGTGGCTGCGAATGGTTGAATTCTCTGACCTTTGTTCGTATCCGTTCACACGCTTGATCCAGAATTTCAGTATCTGCAGGTGATAATAATACAGCAAATTCATCACCGCCTATACGTGAAACAATGCTATTATCAGGAAAACACGATAAAAGGATTTGGGCAGTACTTTTTAACAAATTATCTCCCCGCGCATGACCTAAAGAGTCGTTAATCAGCTTCAATCCATCAACATCAAGCATGATCAGCCCAACAGCTCCTTCACGTCGCTTGTCAAGACGCTGAAGTTCTTCTTCAAAATAAGTCCTATTATATAAACCGGTCATGACATCGTGAAACCCTCGATACTGCAGCAGTTCCTCAGTATAACGCCGCTCGCTGATTTCACGCTGTGCCTCCCGATACAAATAAGCATTTTCGTATGCAATAGATGCCAATCCAGCAAACTGATCAATGATTTCAATATCCCGATCTTCAAAGCAGCGCCCAGCATCCGTATGCCAAAGGCCGATAACGCCGACCACCTCTTTTGCACTTTTTAGGGGAAAATAAATAACAGATTCCGCCACTTCCGCCGCAGGAAAAGAACGATGCTCCCATTTTTTGTAATTGTTAATTAAAACCAATTTGCCGGTTGTCCAAACTTGCCCGGCTGCGCCTTCATCAATCGGATTGCGCGATCCCACCATTTGAGTGGCTGGGCCGGTTGCCACAACGCGTACGCGCTCCGTTCGTTCTTCATTAAAGAGAAGAACGCTGCCGGTAGAAGCACCCGTAATTTCCGCTGCTTTTTTCACAATCGTCTCTAATAAATTAACAACATCCTGACGGCTCATAATGTCCATAGCCGTTCCGTGCAGAAACGCAAGCAACTTATTTTGCCTTTGCAGCGCCTCATCAGCAACTTCCCGCGCAATGAACTCCTGCCGCTGCTGGATAAGGTCTTTCTCAATATAATACTGACGAATCAATTTCCCTAAAGCCAGTAACACAATGACGCCAAGCAGAATATGCATGCCAAGCTGATAGTACGCATAATTGAACCATTCCAGGGCCATGATCATAATGGATAGCATCAGCAGAGTCAATTCAAGCAACATTAGTTTTTGCTGACGCAGATAGGTTATTACAGAGTCGTCACCACTAAAGTTCATCATAAAATCCCCCATGATAATATGATTATTCCCCTTATTCCTAAATTATATAATACCATTTTTTATAGGAAAATACTTGAAAATTGAACGAATTTACAAAATTCTGAATAAAAAAACAACCATAAAAGAAATAACTTAATCGCAATGCGGTATATGCGACTTTAACCCCTTCATTTCCATTTTGCTTATTCACATATATAGGCAATAAGTAATTAAATTTCTGTGTTTTTATTTCTCGTGGATTTTAAAGCTGATAAAAAAATAAAGGTCCAGAGAAAAATCTCTGAACCTTTCGATTTTGTTATGGCGGAGTGGCTGGGATTTGAACCCAGGCGAGGTTTAACCCCCCTAACGATTTAGCAAACCGTCCTCTTCAGCCACTTGAGTACCACTCCGAATGCCTTACTGCGCTATTATAGCCTATTTCATTTAACATTTCAAGCTATATTTAAATAAATGGCGGAGAAGGTGGGATTCGAACCCACGGTTCCTTGCGGAATCACTAGTTTTCAAGACTAGCGCCTTAAACCACTCGGCCACCTCTCCGTGCGATACATAAAAGAGTATAATATAGACTGAGGTTGTTGTCAAGCTACAATCCTACCCCAAAATTCTGTCAGTTTCGCAAATCACATCGTCTTCGAGTTCCTTTGCCTCCCGGCAGATTGCCTGCAAGTGCTCCTCGGTTTTTTGGGCATATTCTTTGTCCTTCAACAAAAGCAGGTTGCTATGCACATTATAGCAGGCACTGCGTAACGCAGCCCTGGCCAAGAGTGCCGCGACCGTCGCATCTGTAATAACTGACGGATTCCCTATACGCACCAACTGCGAAGAAATGTGAAGAATGTCCAGGCAGGAGTCAGCAATCTTCAGCGGCACCTCGGATGCATCATAAGCGGCAATCTGGATACTTTCACTTCTGGAAATCTTTTCTTCCTCTGTGTTTTTCGGCAACTTATACGCCTTCATAAAACTGTCAAAAACAGCCGCATCAGCGGCAACAAGTGCCAGCATTCTGGTACGCAGGATTTCGGCACTCACCAGTATTGGTCTGATTTTATCCTCCACCTGAGCGAACTTCTCTTTTCCTAATGTCAGATTAGAAACCATAGAAGTCAACGCCGCCGCGATTGCTCCGGCGAGAGCTGCAGCGCCGCCACCGCCTGGTGTCGGTTCTTTTGAGGCCAAGTCTGTTAAAAAATCTTTGCAGGATTTATCAAGCAACTGTTTTTCCATTATATCAACCTTTCGTTTTCAAAATGTCAGTCCCAAACTTCCAAGTTTCAGTTCATTAGCTCAAAAGACCAACCTGTTTTTGTATTACTTTCTTTTCGCCGCAAACAGTATTTATTCCTTTTCTTTTCTTGAATTTTTATCGCAATGGTAGTATATTTAAAAAGTAATCACAACAATGTGGGGACGTAGCTCAGCTGGGAGAGCGTACGGTTCGCATCCGTAAGGCCGAGAGTTCGATCCTCTTCGTCTCCACCAAATATCACAGATAAAACTCCTTCTGCGTAAAAGCAGAAGGAGTTTTTTATTTAATGCGTATAATCAATAATAGTTATTTGCTCGCCAACCTTTTTCTTAATGGCCGCTTTCATTTGTTCAACAAACGGGCAGGGAAAACCTATCGGATTACCCTTTGTAATACAAGAGGCAAGCACAATTGTATCGGCGCCGCGTTTAACCATCTCGCAAGCTCTGGTCACAGCTTTTTTCCCCGGGCAGCCTCCGCAAGTATTAAAGCCAATTATTTCAATTTCCCCTTCAACCCCTTCAAAAGCGCATTTCTTTTCTTTAATGACTTTGAAATCCGTTGTCCCCGGGCACATATCTTCTGTTTGCATGCATCTGATTATGCCAACTTTCATGAATATTCCTCCCTCATTATTATGTATATCCATTGATATCTGAACTGACTTTTTTAGCTTTTATAACGGCAAACAATCCTTCGCCCACACCTGTTCTTACAGCTTGGGGCTTGTTTTCAAGTTCGAATAC
>RZYP01000186.1 GCA_009930275.1 Negativicutes bacterium | reverse complement strand
GACTGCTTATGCGCATAAGCGCATAAACAGTCTAATGCTGAGTAAACCGTTATGCTGAGTTTGTGCATGTATTCTTTTTAATTCAGTCGTTGAGCCTCCTTTACTGAGCATAATAATATTAAAAAGTCATTCTTCTACACGAGATTTTTTAGCCATATTAATAATTCATTTTCTTTGTTCTTTGTGAATTTGCTCTCCGGAACAATATTTTTACTTGCCTGTTCTAACGCTTTTCTCTTGGCATTGGAATCTGCTTTTGCATAAATCTCGGTGGTTTGAACCGACACATGACCAAGAAAATCACGGATGTAGATGATGTTGACGCCCGCTTGAACCAAATGCATTGCCTTGCTATGCCGAAAAACGTGAGGGGTAATTTTTTCGGCAGATAATTGCTTTGCCTTGGAGTTTGCCATTTTAACATATTTTGAAATAATAAATTCGATGCCGGATCGGGATAACTTTTCATGTTTTTTATTTATAAATAGGTGTTGTTCTGGGTCTGAAAATAAAAAGGAAACTATATACTCAGAAACAATTCTTGCCGTATCCGGCATCAGTGGAACAATTCTGGCCTTATTACCTTTACCGCTAAGTTTGACAGTAGCCGGACCTTGGCATCGTATATCTCGAAGCCGTAAATCAATAAGCTCCTGAACGCGGGCTCCTGAATCATAAAGCAGTGTCAGAATCGTAAGGTCGCGCTTCCCGCCGGCAGAACGAAGATCCGGTTGTGAAAATATTGTTTTCAATTCATCAATTGTCAGATAATCCACTGCTTTTACCGAAGCGTGTTTCAGTTTTATCGTCAGCAAATCAGTGCAAATATCTATGTGTTCGGGATTTTCGATAGAAACGTATCTTAAAAAGGCGTGCAGTGTCGTCAACCGGTGATTACGAGTGCTCACTCCGCAGTCACGTTTTTTCTCCAACCATAAAAGATAGTCTTCAAGCATTTTACGGTTAAGCATTTGCATGGTAAGCTTTTCCGGCTTGATTCTGAGTTCGTCTCGGCAATATCGCAGAAAGATCGTAAAACTGTCTCTGTAAGACTTGATTGTATTTGTACTTGCTCCTTGCTGTAGCGGAAGGTGTTTTGAAAGGTACGACGCAAGAAATTCCGCGAAATCAGGTTTTTTCATTCTGTGCCACCTCCTTCGGGAACAAATTCTCATACAGTGGACTCAGCGAATCGACAATACCGCCGTAAGCTGCAGGAGTAAGTCGAAGATACTGTTCTGTGCACCATATTTTTCTGTGACCCATATATGCCGCGAGATACGGAATGGCGCAATATGTATCCATTCCCTCAGCAGCCATATGGTCAAGCGCATGAACCGCGAAAGTGTGGCGGACATCGTGTAGTCTGGGCATACCGCCATTTTCGGTACATGGAATCCCTGCTTTTTGAAGAAAATCTTTAAATTGGCTGAGAATTGAGCTCGCTTTATATGGATCATTCCTCTTTGTCCTAAATAATAGCCCTTTATCGGTTTTTCGATATCCAATCTGATTCATATATTTTTCAAGCGCCTGACATAGTGAGCCGGACATGGGCACCAATCTAGAATTGTTATATTTAGCCTGTTCAATCCGCAATATGTTTTCAACAAAGTCAATGTCTTCAATTGTGAGAGCCAGCGCTTCTGATATTCGTAGCCCGCAGCAATAGAGCAACCGAATCAAAAAAGGATAAACATAGTGGTAATGGGGAGAACGGTATTCATATTTAAGATGATCGGTTACGTTCAATATTGCGACAATCTGTTCTCGGGTGAATATGTATGGGGTAAACGTACTGTTATCTTTTTTCATTATCGGCGCAACATACGCAGAAACGCTTAAACTATTCAGGTAGATGGCAAACTGACGTACGATAATTTCACGTTGTTGCTGAGTTCTGGCGTTTTCGGCATCTCTCCTGGCAGTGTAAATGGAAACTGTCTCTTTATTAAGAGAATAATCACCGTCATCACGTTTCATGGCACTGGATGACAGATATTTGTTCATGTTCTGAACTCTTCTTACGACTCTAGCACCGTATTTATAGCCTATGCTTCGCTTGTATTTAATAAAGTCTGAGCACAGCTTGGAATAATGACCTTCAAATATGTATCCGTCAACTGTAATCATAGGGCAGGCACCTCCAACGATGCTCTTCGGAGCCCAGGCAAATCAATTTTCAGATAAAGACTTGTGGTATCTGCATATTTGTGTCCGAGAATGTTGGATATCACAGGGATTGGCACGCCATCTTGCAACAGGTTGCTTGCCAATGAAGACCGCAGCGAATGTAGTCCATGTTTTTGCCCATCGACGGGTTTTATCTCTGCCTTACTCAGATATTTTTGCAGCATACCATGAAAACTACCGTTCCGATACGGTTCAATGGGAGCTCTGTCTTTTACGATAACCTCTTCAAACTCACATTTAGGTCTTGCGTTTTTTAGATAATCGGCAAATGCAAAAAACAGCTCGTCTGACATTGGAAGCATTACCGCGTCTCCCGTCTTTACCTGAATATATTCAACATGCTTTTTCTGAAAATTGATATCCTTAATTTTAAGAGCACATATGTCACTTGTACGCATCCCGAGTTCCGCCGCTAACAGCAGGATGAGATAATCTCTTCTCCCTGCAGCTGTGGTCGTATCAACACAACACAGCATTTGGGCAATTTCATTCGCCTTGAAATGTGACGGATAGGCGTTTTTGGTGTGTATTGAGATAACAGCAAATAATTTTTGCAATTCCGCCTGGCAAAGATTGTTATCGCGAAGGTATTGTATCAGGCTTCGAAAAATATATTGATAACGCTCTTTCGTTGTTACTGAAAAGTATGCCCGTGATTCCAGAAAACCATATACATGCGATGGCATAATATCTTTGGCGGTTTGTAAGCCAGCGCTCTCAAAATATTCAAAGATTTGATTCAGAGCATGGCGTTTCCCGGCAAGTGTTCCTTCTCTCAGTCCATGCCGTCGCTCCTGTTCCAGATAATCGTTAATTAGATCATCAAAATGCGGAACAGCATAAATTCGAATTATTCGCTTTCTTGATATAATTTTTCCATAAATTTGAAATTCGTGCAGCATCATTATGTGTCTTTGAAGATAATTCTTTGAAGCAGGCAGCTTATCCGATATTTCCCATTGATGCTTGTGATGCTCCCAAAGAAAGGTTTTTCCAATTTCTAAATTGAAGTACGGTATGTTTTGCTTTTTCGCATACTTCAACAAAACCTTGTAATATGCTATCAAACGATTGCGATAGCTAAGCGTATGCCCTTTTTCTTCAAGATGTCTCATGAGATTTTCGACAAGTTCGGGTAATCGTAGTCCTTCGTATTTTTGCATTCCTGTCTCCTCCTGTTTTAGTTTCAGGAATACATTATCCTACTATTATGCTCAGTAAAGGAGGCTCAACGACTGAATTTAACAAGAATACATGCACAAACTCAGCATAACGGTTTACTCCGCATTAGACTGC
>RZYP01000185.1 GCA_009930275.1 Negativicutes bacterium | reverse complement strand
CAGGTTCTCCTGCATCCAGCATTGCCTGCCGATCTTTACGGTTGGGTAGGTATTGCCGTCAATGTCGGTTACGGTAGGAGGGCAATAGGTATGGTCGTGCGGTGCCGGGATAAGGAGCTTGCTCGTTTTATCAGCCTCTATTCTTACGTTCTTATTGATTTTATGACCATCATCATACTCCAATACCACTTTGGTAATGCCCACATTCAGGCTGTTATTGTGCTTATACTGAATAATATCTCCGGGTACTATCTCTCCTACTCTGTCACCATTCACCCATAAAACCCCTTCCAGCTCGGTAGTAATCTCAAGGCTGCCTTTTTGCCTTATGATATATGGATTGGGGTTATCGGTATTATTGATGGGTGGTGTGTTAACACTGCCCTCCTGCTTCATCACAAACACGAAATCGCCCTTATCAAGGTTATCGTCACGTATGGTACCATATTGAGGATGCTGGGTTTCACGGCTGTAGTTAATAACCTGGTTACGAAGCAACATTCCTAGTTCTCTTCCTGTCAGATATCCATCTTCACCGTAGCCTGCAGTTTCACCATTCAAAGCCTGCACAAACTCCCTGCAGAAGATCGACTTATCAGGAACTTCTTCATCGGCAGAACCCGCAGTGATAAACATCCGCACATGCTTTTTTGTCATGGCACTGATCGCCGGTGGAGCACTCTTGCTCAGGGAAAAAATGCTACCGGAAAAACAACAATCGAACATAAATAGCACATGTTTGGAATTAATCCGTTTTGCGTACACTTCCATCAACTGCATATCAAGAATTTTATCTTCAAAACCATACATATTGTTATTTGGATTCGGCGCATCTATCGGCACAATACAACCAATTTCACCACCATAATTGCGTTTAAGATTATATCCATGACCCGAATAATAAATAAGCAGGCGGTTATTAACTTTCCCACCATATTCACGGATAAATCCTTTTAACGTCTTCTCCATCTCATTACTTGTCAAATCCATGTATGTATGTACGGAAAACCCGTGGTTTTGCAGTGCAGCCTCCACCTTATCAATGTCTGATTTCACTCCGGGCAGATCGCTCCAGCCATGGGTGTAATCACTTTCACCAAGCAGCAAGGCGTGGCTCTCGTCGTAGAGCATATCTTCACCTTTGGGAAGCTGTACTTCAGAGAGGGCTTTCATGCCGCGGGATTCGTTTTGGGCAGCAGCAGTGAGGGTGAAGAGTAAAAGAGTTATGACAAGCAGATTTTTCATGGTCTTATATTTTGGGTAATGTGGTTATCGCAATTATCTGTTCCTTTTTCACATCCTGAGGTTTGATGATCTTCATGCCACGGGTGCGTTGCAATCCCTCTCCATAAGGGTCATCAACATACAGGACGCCACTTTGATTGTTGATTGTCAACGGTTCAAAAGGATTGGTCTGGGCAACTACAAGGCATCGTTCAGCACCAAAAGGTTCAATGCACTGAAACTCCTGTGGCAAAAGCATGAGTTTATTTATTGCAGTATCCCTGATCTGAAAGTCATCCATCAGCAATGTACATGAGCCATCGGCAAAGTAATACAATACACGAATATGACATTGCTGTCCGGCCTGAACAAACAAACGCATGGTATCGCCAGCATAGAACACCGGACTCTCATTACCCCGGTTGGTCCACACACTAAAATCCATGGTTGTATTTTGACTATGATGGCTCGACATAAGGCTATCACGAGCAGTTATCAGATCCAGGTCTTCAGGAATAAAATCCTTCACATTATTTGCGGGTATCTCTGCTGAGGCAACGCAAACAATATTTTTCAACCTCGTGTCAAGAAGAGATACCTCAATAGTTATAGTTTCATTGTTATGATAATAATTTCCGGAAAGGATATAATCGGCTAACGTAGTTCGTTCTATAACCACAGAGAACAACCCCGTTTGCACCATAGAATGAATAAGCTCCTGCTGCATCTCACCGGAAAAGGCCGAACAATAGGGTGTATTTGAATAATACATTGGCACAACATACACTTTAGAGGAATTAAAATCCTTCTGATCCAGAATTTGGAGTGCCAAAGACTGCGCCGCTTGTTTTGCAGAAGCTGCGTTGTTGTTCATGCAAAAATCCCGCAATAAATCCAGATCTCTTCGATAGGTTGACAGGAGTGTAGTTTGGGAGGTGAGTGCATCAAGAATTGTACAAGTATGTTCATACTCCAATACCATAGCATTAATCTTGTTAACCATTTTTAGCAGGCTAATTTTATCTACATCACCCTGTATTTGTTTTACTTTAGACAGATCATTTTCAATGCGTTGTGAAAGATTATTTTGAAGTTGCCGGTAATAATTAATTAGATCTTTTCGTACGACATACGCAAGGGAGTAAAGGATATTTTCTTTTGTATCAAGATAATGCTCAATAGTAATTCCGGGAATATTAATATGTGACTGAGAAACAGAAGAGTGATGCATTTTTTCAACAGTTACAGCCTGCCCGTCAGCAAACGCATTGGTAATGGTCAATTGTTTTAACGCGCGAATTTCGGTATAAACAGATTCTGTTATGGCTGTTTTAAGAAGTTGTTCCTGTTTCTGGTACAGTTTTTCTGTTTCCCCGTAATTATTCAGCGGTTGCGCCATATAGGAGGTAATATAGTTGGAATGGGGGTACGATGTTTCGCGGAAAGTATATTTAAGCCAATCGGGTTTACTTTTTCTCTGTTGTGCCACTGAGGCATTTGGATACAGGAGAGCAACCATAAGGAAGCATAGGAGGCATTTGGATATTGTATTTCGAAGCATCATAGTTGTTAAATTATATTTATTGGTATCCATAATTACTATTGTGTGACAGGAGAACAACCAAATAAGCAACTTAATTCATCACGCAACGAACCGAAAAGCCGACTGATTTATCGTAGTAGCTGCGGTACGAGTCGGCGTCGTAGTAGCGCAGGCTCCGGCTCCACGCGTAGTAACTATTACCCTTAGTAGCTGACCACCAGTAGCCGGACTGACCTGCGTTGTAGAACAAGCCATTGCTACCGTAACGATAGCCTCCCGGAAGGGCGGTAAAACCACTCTCATTTGTAGCACCGGTATTTCGATTATTCCAATGCGTTGTACCTTCCTCTTTCATCTTTCCTCCGGCAATATCTGGTCCGCCCAAATAGTCAACCAACTCAATCCACTCCTCATCCGTTGGTAAATGCCAGCCATCAGGACAAATGCCTTGACCATGGGCATTATCTCGTTTCCAGTTATCCCCGATGGCAGCAGCATAAGTGTAAAAAGCTCCATATTCGCTATTAGTGTTATTTTCGTGATAACAATATGCATCGTCAATATTATTAGCTTCCAATGCAACCCAATCATCATTGCCGGTTATATAAGGGATTGCATTACCGTTGGGATAATGTGTTACCTTCAGGTTCTCCTGCATCCAGCACTGCTTGCCTATTTTTACAGTAGAATAGATATTACCATCGATGTCCGTTACAGTAGATGGACAA
>RZYP01000184.1 GCA_009930275.1 Negativicutes bacterium | reverse complement strand
GAGAGGGTAAATTCACCCTCTAAGGTTTCCCTAATGTTTGAGCTGATGACTTTCTTAACGGACTGAATCATGGTTGCTCCTGCGTAAATTTCAATCAAGAGATCGCCTCCTTTCTATTAACTCCCTGCCACACCAAGGTTTCTAACTGTGACAGTATTTTGGTTCCACTGAAGCTGTGCAATAACTCTTGTCAAAATATTACCGTCAATGGTAAGAGGAATAGTCACATCAAAAACAGCTCCTTCAGAACCTCCAAGATTTCCTGTTACTTGAGAATTAAGATCGAGATCAAAATCAGTAGGTATGGCTCCTTGCATATCATCTTCTACACCACTCATCGCTTCTGTAAATCCTTCACCAATACCTTCACTCATGTTAGCGCCAATACCGGCAAATACTTTTGATGGCGACCGGATACCGAGTACCCTTTTGACACCGCCTACTATGCCATTAACCATACTTTTTACGCGCTCACCAAGCCAACCAATCATCGATGCGATACCATCCCATAAACCTCTTGCGATATTCCGACCCACTTCAACAATAGAAGGGAGGGCTCTACCGAGACCTAAAACTATGGCTGTAATGATTTGAGGAAGTTGAGCAACGACCTGGGGAATGGCTCTGATTAAGCCCATCCCCAGTTGAATGGTTAGCTGAACACCCATTTCAATGAGTCTGGGTAGATTGCTGGTAATAAATCCAACAATACTGTTGATGATCTGGGGCAAAGATTCAATTAGAGTAGGGAGTGCATTTAAAAGTCCTTGAGCCAATCCACTAATTAGTTGAAAGGCAGCATCCAGAATTAAGCTCATATTATCGATTAAAGTGGTAGCAATCAAAATGACTGCTTCAATCATTGCTGGAATCAGTTCAGGCAGAGCCAATCCTAACCCTTCTACAAGAGCAGTAATTAGCTGTATAGCCGCATCGATTAAAAGCGGCAAATTCTCAATGAGTGCTCCAACAATTGTCATGACCGCATCTACAGCTGCTGGAATCAGTTCTGGAAGTAGGCTCAGTAAGGTTTCCAGAACCTGGCTGAATAAATCCGTTACTGTACTAAGAAGAACTGGCAGAAGGTCTCCAATAGCCATAAGGATCGCATCCATTGCTGCAGGTAGAGCAGTAACCACATTTTCTAATATTGGTACAATATTAATAACTACTGACTGAAAAGCATCTACGAGATTTTGGGTTAAGTTGGTCATATCCGCATCTGCATTTCCCAGACCTGCAGTAAACGAACCTAGTGCAGCTTGTAGAAGACCTATGGAACCTGTGACGGTTTGGGTGGATTCTCTGGCAAAGTTCCCCGCATACTGCTCCGTATTTTCAAAGAACATCTGCATGGCCACTTCAGCTTTTTCTGCATTTGTTGCCGATGCCCATGTAAAATCTAATCCTTTGGCAAGAGCATAGGCTTCGATATTTGTGGCATTCATGGCAACTCCCAAGTTATCCATCATGGTGAAGTTACCCTTAGCAGCACCAGCAACAGAATCAAGGGCAACCTGCATATCGATGCCCATAACGGAGGCCATATCTGCAGCTCGTTGCATGGCTTTCTCCGTAAGTTCTAAACTCTTTTGTTGTTCAACACCAGAGCCTTGAAAAAGCGCTCCCATTTTATTGGCTGTGGCCAAATATTGACTCTGGGACACACCTAGATTTTTGTAGGCTTCCTCACCAGTTTTCTGAATAGAAGAAGCGTACTTTCCAAATACAGCTTCGGAACCACCAAGATTCTGTTCAAGCTCACCAAACTGCTGGACAATCTCAGTTCCAAGTTTTATAGTAGCAGCACCTGCTGCAAGAGCCACAGAACCCATTGCAGTTCCGATCCCCTTAAGAACTCCTCCAAACTTCTCAAACTTCCCACCAGCACCTTCTGCGGACTTACCGGATTCTTCTAACTGTTCCCCGAGGTTATTCGCATCAACAGCAGAATCCTCCAGTTCCTTTTCCATTTTATTCAGATCTGCATTTGCATTATTAAGCTGAACCTGCCAGGCTTTTGTTCGCTTATCATTTTCCCCAAAGGATTCAGCAGCATTCTTCAGAGCAGCTTCAAGGGTTGTGACTTTTTCCTTTTGAGCATCGATTTCTTTGTTTAAGACTTCATTTCTAGCGGTTACTGCTTGGAGTGATTTGTCTTGCTTATCAAACTGTGAGGTAACCAGATTCATTTCTGAACCTAGTATCTTAAAGTCCTGATTAATTTCGCGAAGTGCATTTTTAAATTCCTTTTCGCCTTCAAGGCCAATCTTCAGTCCAAAGTCTGACATACTTTCACCTCCTTCAGGGCATAAAAAAACACCTCTTACGGTGTTGGGTAGAATTTTTATAGAAACTCTGGTATAACATCATCGATTGTATAATCTACTCTTGGTTTTGATATGCCAGTAAACTGCTTGTGGCACTCCCAAAGATCCATCAGATAACCAATTGGTAAAAGCCAGACTTCATCTTCGTTTCTATTTAGGTGGACGGTGCCATAATAAATGAGTCGGGTAAATAACTCTTGATCACTTACCCGACCACTTCGTTTTTTGATGGTTCACTCTCCACATTTCTTTTCGTGCCTTTCAGCATACTGGCCATAATGGCATTCTTGTAATTAGCCAGGTCAAAGGGAGTGGTAAGAAGGTCCACTTCATCTTCTGTGAGAAGTTCCTTTTTATCATCCTTGTTCCTAATATTGTGGATCAGGATAGATTGGTTGGCCAGAAGAGTGATGAGCCAAACAACCTCCTCCAGGGCCAGTTCAAAGTTCTCACTTTTCATGAGCTTTTCACCTAAGTTTTCAAGTCCCCCATAGCGCTTGGCAATTTCCTTTGTTGCTTTGGTGGTAAGAATCATCTTAAACTCCGTGCCGCCAATGTCAATTGAGGTACTTCTTTCTTCAGCTGCTTCATCAAGCTTTAATTTTTCATCTGCCATGAATAGCCCTCCCATTAAGAAACAACAACAGTTGCCACTGTGGTCGTCACATTTGCTGCACCACTAGAGCTTAAGACGCAGTAGTAGTAATAGGTATCCGCTAGAAGATCCGTTGGAATATCAAAACTTGCAGAGGTCTCTCCATTAATGGCAGTACCGCCAGTGGTGCTATCAATGGTGTTTTCATACCACTGATAGGTCACTGGATTTGAAGTGTTGGAATTTGCCACAACAGAAAGGCTTCCAGAAATACTGCCTGCGGTTACTTCAGTTAATCTTGCCGGCTGGGTTGTGATGGTTATGGTTGGGGTTACGGCTGTAAAGTCTGGTTCATATACGGATGTGAACCAGCTTGTAATTGTTGATGCCGCTACACCATTATCTCCTTCAGTAACTTCCGCTTTCCAAGGATGTTTGCTTTCTCCATCCAGTTTGTTTCTTCTAAAGACGGTTCCTTCTATAGTGGGACTGCTAAAAGTAATGGAGTCGCCTTTGGTGGCAAGGCTTGTGGCGGGAACAGAGAAGATAACCCTGTAGAGCCAAAAGTAGCGATATTTTCCATTGGCCTTCTTGGCACGAAACCCAACTGCCACAGGGCTACCACCATCT
>RZYP01000183.1 GCA_009930275.1 Negativicutes bacterium | reverse complement strand
TTCTGGGATTGTATATTTAATTCTTCCCATTTTTAATAGTGGCCTAATTATTGATTTTCTGAAGTAGCTGTATGAGATGCTCTTTCTTTCATTCATGAAGGCATGTAGCTCGCTATACTTTTTAGGCTCTGTACAGTAATCCACCATCGCCTGCACATCTGGTCCATTGAGAAAATCTAGCTTCTTAGCTACTCTTAAATCTTCTTTTCTCTTAAAGAACATCTCTTGAAATTCTTCATAAAGATAATCAATGGTCCACTCAATGCCGATTTCCAGCTTATAAACTATCTTCCCACCCTTGTGTACAGTCACTTCCTTAATACTTCTTGTATAGATGACTTCACTAAAATACATTTCTTTATCAGGATCCAGCGCATTTATATTGTTAACCTGTTCTTCATCTACATCATTGATTGCTTTCATAAACCAAGTCAACTCCTGGCCAAGCTCTATTACTCTTGCTTCTCGGTCAGTGTAGTCTTTTAGTTTAGTTTGAAGATAAACAATCTGCTCTGTAAGCTCATCCACCCTCCTGGAATCTTGACCTTTCTTATTGAGTTCCTGATCTACTGCCCTATAAAGCTTTTGGTTAAGGTGCTCGATCCGTTTTAGTACCTCTCCTTTGTCAACTTCCTCTTCAGGGGTGAGTTTCATCGAATTGATATGCCGCACCGCCTTTGCCTTAAATGCACTCTTTCGTTCTCTTATGTCCAACAAAGCCTTCATGAAATGCAGCTCCAGATACTTCTGATTTAACCTTAGGAAATCACATTGATCTGTTCTTGTTGCCTTGCTCGCTTTATTACACAGCCATTCATGTATTTCAACCGAGCATTGAATATATCGTCTGTGGCTTACCGGTGATCCACATATTCCGCAGCTCATCTTTCCATCAAAAGCCTTATTCTTTCTTTTATCTTTGGGATATTTAACCTTGTTCCGATTGGCAAACTTCTCTGCTCGGTCATTAACAATCTCTTGAGCCCTGTCCCACACATAATTATCTATGATGGGTATATGATGGTTTTCAATTAGAAACTGTGGTAAGAAACCATCATTTTTCACTCGCTTATCTGTAAGAGTGTCCTTTGTATAAGTCTTTTGGTACAAATAGTTCCCACGGTAAGGCTCGTTGGTTAGAACATTTTTTACTGTAGAGATCCACCACTGCCCTGTACCTGTTGATGTTTTTACTCCATTGAAATTCAAGTCTTTTGCTATTTCATTATAGGTTCTTCCGTTAATAGTATCCCGGAATATTTTTCTAATAACCGCTGCTTCCTCTTCCACCACTTCCCACTTGCCATTTGTTCCAATGCGGTATCCGTAGGGCAAATTACTAGGTCTCACGATTCCTCTTTCAGCATAGCGCCGTTTGCCCCAAGCCATGGCTTCACCAGTATTGATGCTTTCCTCCTGGGCTATGCTTCCAAAAATAGAAATCATAAGATCGCTCTTCTCATCCTTTGTAAAAATACCTTCCTTTTCGAACAACACATAAACTGGTTTAGGAAGGTTCTTCAGCATACGGACCTTTTCTAGGCAGTCCAGTGAATTTCGACTAAACCGTGAAATGGACTTTGTAAGTATCAAATCTACATTACCTGCCTTACATTCATCCATTAGCTTTAGGAATTCATTTCTATTCTTTAGGGATTTCCCAGAAATACCTTCATCAGCATAAATCCCCGCATATTCATATTGAGGGTCTTTAAGGATAAGGTAAGTGTAATAGGCAACCTGGGTCTTCAAACTAACCATCTGCTCTTCTGAGTCCGTAGATATCCTGCAATAGGCAGCAGTTCTTAGCTTGGGCTTATCCTTATTAGAAAGATTTAACGTAGGGTCTCGCAGAAGGTAGTTTGCATTAAGACTTTTGTTTAAGCTCTTCATGACGTAATCCTTCTGACCTGGTTCAATCTTGATAATATCGGCATTTGTGTTAATGCTCAAATCAGCATCCTCCTCTCTTTTAAAGATTTTATCTTCATGCCCCTTTTCACGTTTTAGTAGGTGAAGTTCTTCAGTCTCTTTTCTTTCTATCTTTTCGACAATTGAATTAGCATGAACAATTTCTAATTTTTCATCTCTAATTTTTTCATTCCTCTGTTTGACTTCCTCATGACCATCACAGTCGCCAATCTTAGATTGTGATCCATCAATCCAGTGAACAATAAAGTCGTTAGGTGTATAGATGGTCAATTCAGATATCCAAGCCCGCATAATTTCGCTGGTCACTCCAAACATAAAATCATCGCGGGTTTTATGCTCTTGAAGCCAAGTGACTGCATTTAAGCGAATTTCTCTATCATCTTCGATCTTTGCAATTTTAGCTTCAAACTCCCGATACTCTTTTTCCATTCGTTCTACATTTATTGAAGTGTCAGCAAGCTCACCAAGGGCTAGCTTTCTTTTGACTATTTCAATCTCAGTGATGAACTTAAGCCGGTGAAATTCAAAATGATCATTTTGATTGATGATTTGTATTTCCTTTAAAAGTTCAGCAATGATTTCATCATTTGAAAAATCATACTTCAATTTCATGGCTTTAAGCATCATGTCCCTGATCAGTGGCTTTGTATAGGTAATGGAATCACAAATTTTCATCACCCTTGACCTGCATCGATAGTTTTGATTATCCTTCTTATAAGCGCAAGAAAGCATGTACCCGCACTTCCCACAGATCAATCTTTGTGCCAGAGGATTGTAGGCTTTGGGTTTGATAGGTCCACGCTTCTGTGTCGTTTCTTCGACTTTCTTTTGTACCTGATTGAATACTTCGATGCTAATTATTGGTTCATGGGTATTTTCAATGAAAACCTGGTCCCGCTTTCCATAATTTATTTTTCTGGTAAAAAGGTCTCTTTGCATTTCTCTACTCAGTTTGTTTCCGGTGTAGGTTACATTGGTTAGTACCGTTTTAATAACTCTACCTGACCATAGTGGCTTCCCTTCAACTGTCTTAATTCCTTCTGTGCTAAGATAACGAGCGATATCAGCGTAGGTTAAGCCCTCAAGATATTTACTGTAGATTTTTCTTACAGTTTCAGCTTCTTCCTCAATCACTTCTATTCGCTGATCATCTCCCAGTCCAACTAATCTGTACCCAAGCAATCTACTGAACTTGGGCTTTCCTTGCATGAATTTTTTCTCGTAGCCCCACATCGTTGAGTTGGAGAGACTTTCAATTTCTTCTTGGGCAAGAGCAGCGTAAGTGCTTAATAAAAATTTGTTGTAATCAGTTGATGTGTCAATCTTTTCTTTCTCGAAATAAATCCCCACTTCTAATTCTTTTAGGTGGTTTACAATATCAATCAACTCTTTTGAGTTTCTAGAGAATCTTGATATGTTCTTTGTAAGGATTAAATCCACCTTGCCCTCTTCTGCATGCCTAAGCAGCCTTTGAAAACCTCTCCTCTTGCTTGTGGATGCGCCGCTCACACCCTTGTCATAGTAGATACCAACAAATCTCCAATTGGGTTTGCTTTTAATGTAATGGGTATAGTGGTGGACTTGGTTTTCCAGGGATTTTAGCTGTTCTTCTTCACTTATACTTACTCGGCAGTAGGCAGCCACTTTAATCCCAGGTT
>RZYP01000182.1 GCA_009930275.1 Negativicutes bacterium | reverse complement strand
GGATGAATGCGTATTTTACGGTAAGCGGGAACATTTTCTTCCGGAATGATTCCTCCTACAGCCTGATAAAACCAGGATCCGATGGCATTGTAACAATTATGGATATGACTTCGCATACCGTTCCAGTGCTCCCAGGTGGTTGTGGCACCGTTGTCAATCATATAGAGATAACCGGGATAATCTCTCTTTTTCAACATTTTGTACATCAGGTCTGCAGCTCCATTACTGACAATCCATTCCGTTAATACCGGCAAACCGACCAGCCCTGTAGCTAGGTGCCCTTTTCGATTTACCTCTGTTTCATCATAAAGAGACTGTTCAACCGCTTGCAATTTATCTTCCGGTACAACTCCAGCAATCATCGGAAAAGCCAGATCAATTTGTGTTCCAGTCCCATAGGTGTTACTTACATCATTAAAGAAAGTCTTGTGGATAATTTGTTGAAGTGCTTCCTTTTGGGAGGCATATAGTGATGCTTCTTCAGGTTTACCCAAAAGTTGAGCAATCTTATGCATACGGTCATAACAAACTACAATAAATGCATTATTGATCAGGTCAACTGACGACTTATTAGTCTGATCAATTCCATCAGGGGTAGCCCAGTCGCCCAGATACCAGTTCCGATAATTGGTGTTGGGCCACTGTTTCAACAGACCGTTAACTTGATGCATTTCAACGTATCCAAGCCAATGCTTCATCACCGGATAATATCTTTCCAGTAAACGTCTGTCTCCATAATTCATATAGGTCTGCCACGATGCAGTAATAATAAAACCAGACCAGTAAGGACCACCTCCAGCGCTGTATGGATTGGGGGCCGTATGAGGCATACTCCCATCTTCACGGATTACATCGGCCCAAGCCTGAAGCCAGTTGTTATAAAGTGGCCCCAGGTTAAACATCGTCTGCGCTGTCAAAGTGGATGCATTGCCATCACCACCATAACCGAGCCTCTCAAGCTGTGGACAATCGACGAAATATCCTCCGATAGAAAGGCATTGAAGCGTATACTGAACCATATCGTGGATGGCATTCAAATCTCTGTCCGAGCATTGAAATGAAGATGCCGTTTCGAAACCAGTACGGACAAGATGTGCCTTAATCGATTCAATTTCAGGGATCTCCTGTAATCCCGTAATCCTTATGTATCGGAACCCGTGATAATTAAACTTATTCACAAACATCTCATGTGATTCTCCGGAGGCAATATACTTGTCGTATATATGCTGGTCGTTGAAATTTTTCCCATTCAGGAGGAAGTCACAATAATCAATCTTGATTTCCTGTGATCTGTGTAATTTGGGAAAGTCAATTTCTACCCATCCAGTTAGGTTTGTTCCCATATCAATCAGAAAAGTATCGGGTGCAATCTCATTTACCGAGGCGGGAGTTATAGTGTGGATGATGCTATTCTGTTCCGTCATTTGTGGTGTTGCCTGATGTGCCAGCACTTCGGTTAGCGTAACCGGCCTCCAGGGGTTCTCTTTATTGTGTGTTATCAGATCTCCCTTAACCATTTCCCCATTTATTGTCTCTCCTCCAAACTGATGGGGACGCCAGGTACCATGACGGGTATAACTGCTTTCTCTCCCCTTCCAGTTGTGGTCTGTGGCCAAGATAACCTTACGAATATTGTTTTCTACCTTTTCTAACTGAGCCCTGACCACCGGTCCATTATTCACCACTCCTGGCAGCCCTTCAGTGTACCATCCGCTCCCCAACCAGATAATCAAATCATTTTTACCCTTTTTCAGGTAACTGGAGATGTCGTAGGTATTGACCAGGGAACGTTTATCAAACTGTGAGACAGCTGGCGTAAGCACCCCACAGCCCAAACGTTCTCCGTTGATATATACCTCGTGATATCCCAGTGAGTTGACATGCAGAAAATACGCTGCATCGGATTTATCTGCTTCAAAAGTGCTGAATAATTGAGGACATTCACTGTATCCTTTTTCACTGTTGAATGCGATAAAGGAAGCTTCCCATTCACTTTCGTCGAGCAACCCGATTGTGAATCTAGCTGGATCACTCCATGGTGACACTTCTCCTTTCTCATCCCAGATCCTCACTATCCACCAGGCTGCAGTTCCGGAGTCCAGTTGTTTACCCTGATAGGGAACAAACAGTGATGCAGCAGAATCAATTATACCTGAGTTCCACAGATCAGCTCTTTTTTCTGTTAGCCTTGTTACATTGCTGGCTACAATGACCTGAAAAGCTTTCTGTGAAGTCCCGTTTTTAGGGCTAATCGTTTTCCAACTAAAACAGGGAGTCTTAGTATCAATTCCAAGCGGATTTTGCAAATTTTCGCAACGCAGATCAGAAACTGTATTGAATTTATCTGAATTATATCCATAAGCGGTAATTGCAGTAATAAGGAAGTAAATGACCGATACCAGTCTCATAATGTTTTTCATATTATCGGTTATCAGTTGTCAGAGAAATGTTTGTTGATTCTTTATTAATCGAATGATGGAATTGTTAAACGCTCTCCATCTTTTAAAGCCGATTGATGTGCCACTATACCTGGCACTGTCATTGCGAGTGCCTGATAAATATCAACCTCTGGTATTCGGTCATTGGCTATTGCGTCTATAAATTCATGTGTTATAAAACAATGTGAATCGTCATGCCCACTTGCATGTCTCAAAGGTTCAGGAAGAACGTCCGTCTTCCACCAATCGATATCAGGAAACATTTCAACAATGTTTTCAGTTACATTAAAGCCTCCATCATCCTTTGCTATCTTAAGACCTGTTTTCACAAGTACTGAACTGGACATATTACCGTGAGACATGACAACGCTCGTTTTATCGCCATGCCATTCACCACGTTCAGAACCTCGTAAAGCTCCTTTCCAATTAATTTCTACAGGAAAGGACAGTCCATTGCTCGTTTTAAAAATAGCAGATTCGTTCCAGAATGGATTATTGTACTGATTCTTTTGAAGTATTGGGTCGTTATCTCCCCACCCAATGCAGGAAACATCAGTTAATCGTTCTCTTGTTAACCCAACAACGAAGCTGGTACAATGAGTAGGATACAACATCGGTGGCAAAGCGTAGCGCCATGTCTTTTTACCATTTTCAATATATAGCGTTTCAAGTCCTGGATGATTATATTGGGCGGCATAACTCATTAAATTACCAAAAGATTGCTCATGATACATATTCTTTACTGTAATCATACTTTGTCTCCATACACTCGTTTCTGCCATCATATAAATCAGTCCGCTCTTTTTCACAGCTTCCATTATTGCATAGCACTCATCAAGATTCATTGCTGCTGGGACAGCACATAGGACATGTTTCCCGGCATTGAGTGATGCAATCACATGCTTTGCATGATCAGGAGCACCTGTCGCAATAAAGACCGCATCAATATTGGCATCTTTAATCAGTTTTTCAAGCGATTCATAACTTTTAGAACAGTGATATGTATTCATCAAGGCATTTCTACGCTCTGGATTGAGATCACTTACTGCTTCAACGATACAACCTGGATGTTCATGAAATTGAAATGCTAATCCAAATCTCCCTCCAATAATGCCAATTTTCACTTTCTTAATTCCTTCTTTTCTTTGAGAGAAAATA
>RZYP01000181.1 GCA_009930275.1 Negativicutes bacterium | reverse complement strand
CGCGTAGCCGCCTCAGTCAGATTGACCGGGTTTTCGATATAAGATGCTTCGCGGTTTTCCCTGCGAGCGGTCAATTCGGCCTTTAGGGCTTTGTTTTCTTCACAAAGTTTCTCGAAATCCAAATGGTCAACAATAACGGTTGAAGCAGTCTGTTCCTCGGCAAGATTGATATCAAATTTAGTTCCCTGATAATCTTTGCCATAGCAATAAGCAATGAAATCCATGAAGGCATGGAGGTTTTGCAGAGCCAGCGCCGCCTGATCCTTAGTGATATTCTTCGCGTTATGGTTGGCATTGTTGCCGACAAGGCGAATATAGTTGAGGCGTTTGTAGAGTTCAATGCCGATAATATCCTTGAACTCGTCCGTATTCATGAGGCTGACCAATTTATCCTGATAAGGCATGACCAAAGAACCGTCAACGGAATACATCCATTTCACGGCGAACTCCATCGCTCTCCGGCAGCCAACTACCGCAGATGCAACATCGATATGAAAAATCTTCTCCGCAGCTATCGCCGTATCGGCAAACGGCGCAAACTGCTCATCCGTAAGAAGAAAATCAAAATTGGTCATGTTGTCACCTCACAAAATTATCCAAAATATTCCTGCATTAAGGCTTTATAATTAGTTTCCATTTTTTCCAGACTTTGCTGCATGACTGCTTTTTGCTTTTCGACTTGCTCAACAAATTCAGCAAATTGGTTTTGTAATTCAACCGGTGGGCACATTACTAAAAATTCTTTAATCATTGATAAGTTCAAATTTGGTTGATTACCGCCCCTACCTAGACTTCTCAATGTTTCATAGGATAACTGGATAAGTTTAAATAAATATTCGGTACAATATGATTCATTAGGAACAATCGCCGCACAAGCCTGATTTGTCGATGCTTCAATTTTTAATAACCCTGCTTGACCTCTAGTTTTTCCTTGCCCATACATAGCTACCATAATCGTATTTATTGGAAAAATTTTACAATTAGTTTCCTTCAAGGCTTTCTTTGTTATACGTTCTTCTGCTTCCCATATGTATTCCTTGGAAATTTCTCCCGTTTTAACCCATGGTATATTTCCACAATAATATTCATCAATAGATTTGTTAGGCGTTGCTCCTGTAAAAACATTAGTTAATTCTCCAATTTTCTTTACATCCCACCCTTTGGGATTAGTGACTGGATCGCCAAACATGTCAATAAATTTGCTTTTAATCAGCAAATCCATTTTTTCAAGCTGTTGCTTGCGCATGTCTATCAAGTTGCTTGCTTTTTCCAAAATATCGGCAATACGCTTTTGTTCTTCGATAGGCGGAAGGGGGATTTCTATATTTTTTAGAATAGACAAATTAATATTATTTTGTGCTACTCCACGACCAATATTCTTAACACGTTCTTTAATCGAACATAGAGCATAGAATAAATATTCCATTAATACTTCATCACGGTTTTTTATTATAATACCTGCAATTGCTTGATTAGTTGCAGCCTTAACTCTTAAAATTGCTGCTTCCCCTAAAGTTGCAAATATTGTATAAAGTAATGTATCTGGAGGGAATAACTTAGCTGAAGAATTTGCTAATCCAGCATCAGTAATATATTCGCTTGCTTCATCAACAAATTTACCTTTTATATCCCCAATTTTAATCCAAGGAATATTGCCGTTCTCCCAATAAATAGCTGTTCCCCTAGACGGCGTTCCACCAGCTTGAATTTCGCATACTTCTCCCAGCTTTACCATCTTCCACTTGCTCATAGCATTTCCTCGAGTTCTGCCAGACCGGCAGTAATCTGCATTTCGAGTTCATTCAGGTCTGTCATAATTTCGAGCGGCGTCGGATATTCTTCGGCAACATATTCGACTTTTTTATATTTGTTGATAGAAAGGTCGTAGTCATTGGCAACGATTTCTTCTTTCGGTACCAGGAACGATTTATCCGTGCGCTGCCTGTCTTTTTCTCCTACAATATTTTTAAATCTGGCTATAATATCAGGAATATCGTTATCGGCAATCGGCGTGCGCTTGTCATCCAGGCTAAAACCTTCCGCCTGCATATCATAAAACCACACTTTATCGGTGCCGCCGTGATTGGTTTTCGTGAAAATCATCACCGCTGTGGAAACACCGGCATAAGGTTTGAACACACCTGAAGGCATAGAAATAATTGCTTCGAGCCTGTTCTTTTCGATAATCTCTTTGCGAATGGCTTTGTGCGCATTGGACGAGCCGAAGAGAACTCCGTCCGGTACGATGCACGCGCAGCGGCCGCCTGTTTTCAGCATGCGCAGAAACAAGGCAAGAAATAGCAATTCGGTTTTCTTGGTTTTTACTACCTTCAAAAGGTCCGCGGCAACAATATCGTAGTCCAAACTACCTTTAAAAGGCGGATTAGCTAAAATAAGCGAAAACTTATTGGTATCGGTATTCTGGTCTGAGAGACTGTCCCGATATTCAATATTAGGGTTTTCGATACCGTGCGTCATCATGTTCATCGCGCCGATACGCAGCATCGTCCTGTCCATATCGTAGCCGTGGAACATGTCATTGTTAAAATGATCTTTATTTTTCTTGTCTAAAAATATTTCATCTTGCTGAGTTTCTTTAAGGTATTGCGCAGCACCAACAAGAAAGCCGCTGGTTCCGCAGGCGGGGTCACAAATAGTATCGGGCGGTTTGGGCGAGAGCATCTCCACCATCATGCGGATAATATGGCGAGGTGTCCTGAACTGCCCGTTTGTGCCGGCAGCAGCAATTTTGGCCAAGAGATATTCATAGACGTCACCGCGGATGTCCTTGTTCTTCCATTCAATTTCATCCATCGCGGTAACAATCTTTTCCAGGAGCTGCGCCGTGGGAATCTTGAAAATAGCATCTGCCATATATTTCGAATATGCGCTGTCTTTATCACCATGCAAGTTTTTAATAAAAGGAAATACTCTGCTCTGCACGATTTCATACATAGTCGCCGCCGGCAGGTCACGAAATACTGACCACCTTAATTGTTGATTATCATTATTAAAGATGCTCTGATGGGAAGTATCAAGCATCAAACTTTCCCTGCTGCGAATATTATCTATATCGTCCAAATCACGAATAAACATCAGATATGTTACCTGTTCAATAACGTCCAGCGGATTCGTAATGCCGCCCGTCCAAAACATTTCCCACAATTTATCAATTTTGCTCTTAAGTTCTCCGGTTATCACTGGTCAATACCTCATTTCATTTTAAAAAACGCCATGTTTGAATGGTTCGCCATTATTACCTTTGTTCCTGCCAAAATTTTCACATTTTTCTCAGGTGTACGCATTATAGGTTACTTGGGCATAAAAAATGAGCAGGATGACCTTTTGCGGTTCCCGCCCATTTTTTAGATATTACTCTAAGTCTACGATTCTAATTGTTTTTTATTTGCCTTTTTTTTTGCAGTAATTGCTTTAGCAAGAACAGCCACCCTCGCATCACTTGCCGCTATTTCTTCTGAAGTAAACATGGCTTTTCTTACATCCGCCCAGTTGCTTCCTATCGCTTTATTTTTCATCTTTTTTACCTCTTATTTGCAACTTTTCTGATTAAAATTATAACTTAAAAGTTATCAAAAAT
>RZYP01000180.1 GCA_009930275.1 Negativicutes bacterium | reverse complement strand
ATGCCGGAAATTATTGCCATGGTTGAGCAGTTGATAGAAAACGGCTTTGCATACGCAGTAGAAGGCGACGTTTATTACCGCGTTGAGAAATTTGAGCATTATGGTGAATTGAGTGGACGCAATCTGGAAGATATGCTGGCCGGCGCGCGTATAGACATCGATGAACGCAAAGAAAATCCGATGGACTTTGCTCTCTGGAAAGCCGCTAAACCAGGCGAGCCTTCCTGGACTAGTCCCTGGGGTGAAGGAAGACCGGGCTGGCACATTGAGTGCTCGGTAATGAGCATGAAATATCTGGGCGAAACTTTCGACTTCCATGGCGGCGGCAGTGACTTGATTTTCCCGCATCATGAAAATGAAATTGCTCAATCTGAGGGCTGCACAGGCAAGCATCCTTTCGTCAAGTATTGGCTCCACAATGGGTTTATTACTGTCAACGAGGAAAAAATGTCCAAATCCTTGGGCAATTTCTTCTTGGTTATTGATATCTTGGAACATTTTGAACCTGAAACTCTTCGTTTCTTCATTCTTTCCACTCACTACAGGAGTCCATTAGACTTTAGTGATGAACGCCTTAAAGAAGCTGAACGCAGTCTTGCCCGCCTGGCAACCGCTCAGGAAAACCTGTGCTCTTTGGCACAGATTCCCGGTGCCGGCCCGACAGAGCAAAGTTTGGCTTTGTACACGAAAATTGAAGGTTTCAGAAACGAATTCCTTGATGCTATGAGAGATGACTTCAATACGGCTTTGGCAATCAGTTACATGTTTGCCTTGGGTAAGGAAATCAATACTTACTATCAGTCAGTTGTTTCCGGTGAAACAAAACCGGATGGCAGGCTCGTAAACATAATGAAGAAAATTTTCACAGAAATGTGCGGCGTTATCGGCGTTTTGGAAAAATCAGCGCTTCAAGCGTCTGCAGATGCAGGCCTGGAGAATGTACTGATGGAGATATTGATTGGTATACGTCAGGAAGCCCGCCAAAACAAAAATTATGCTCAGGCAGATGCCTTGCGTGATAAACTCGCAGGGGCAGGTATAATTCTGGAAGACACCCCTCAGGGTGTACGGTGGAAACGTCAGTGAAATTTGAACAGTATCAGTTAATTAAGGCACACGCCTTAGCGGCCTGTGCCGAAGAGGGATTGCCTTTGGCTGACCCCAAACAACTGAATCCGGTAATTTTGGCTTACATAGGGGATGTGGTTTTTTCTCTGTACGTGAGGCTGCGTCTTTTGCCTACTTCGGGACAGGTGCGTGTCATTCATGATTTGGGAGCAAAGATGGTTTCTGCGGTAATGCAGGCCAAAGCCATGGACGCCTTGACTGATGAGTTAAACGAAGAGGAAGAGGCAATTTCCAGACGCGGTCGCAATACGAAGTCAACAGTCCCCAAAAGCGCGACGGTGAGGGAATATCGCCAGGGAACAGCGTTTGAGGCTTTGATAGGCTGGCTCTTTCTTGCAGAAAAAGAAGAAAGACTGGAAGAAATTTTGCAACGTTCTTTCAATATTATTAGAAATGAAATAGACTCTAGGAGGCTTAGTTAAGCAAATGCAGGTAAAACTATTGCGCTATACGCCTGAACCCGAAAAAACCGTAGCTATGAGTGCCAGATTGTGTTATTCGCCTATCGGTGCGGCGCAGCTGGAAGAAAAGATCAGCGATGAGCAAGCTGCGAAGTTGGTACATAAACTTGTTGATATGGGTCATTTTTCCACTTTGGAACATGTATCTTTTACTTTTGCTATCGAGGGAGTTTCCCGCGTTCTTACTCACCAGTTGGTTCGTCATCGTATAGCTTCTTATTCACAGCAATCCCAGCGCTATGTGAAGGAACATGATTTCGAAACCATTCTTCCGCCTTCGATTGCGGCAAGACCTGCTGCCAGGGAGAAATTCGAGAAACTGATGGGTGAAATCAGAGGCCTTTACACAGAGTGGACAGAAATGGGGATTCCTGCGGAGGATGCGCGCTATATCCTTCCCAATGCTGCGGAAACAAAAATAGTGGTAACGATGAATGCCAGATCGTTGCTTAATTTCTTTAGTTTGCGCTGCTGTAACCGCGCACAGTGGGAAATCAGAATTTTGGCGGAAAAGATGCTGGAAGAAGTAAAGAAGGTTGCTCCTGTTTTGTTTGAAAAAGCTGGTCCTTCTTGTGTTACTGACGGAATTTGCACTGAAGGCGAGATGACCTGTGGACGGCTGGCGGCTTTACAAGCCAAAGCCGCGAAAGGCTAGGAGGATATATGTCTGAAGAATTAATAGGTGGGCGTAATTCTGTCATAGAAGCGTTACGCAGCGGCCGTTCCCTGAACAAACTATTTGTGCAGGACGGCACCAAGGGCGGCAGTATTGGTGAAATAATTGCCTTGGCTATAGAAAGCGGCGTGCCGATAGAATACGTCAAAATTGAGAAACTCAATCAACTTGCCGCAGGGCTGCGCCACCAGGGCGTGGCTGCTATGGTTGCCCCTGTCCGGTTTTATGATTTGGACGAGGTGCTTGCTGCAGCTCAAGCAAAAGATGAAGATCCTTTTCTGGTATTGCTGGATGAATTGCAGGATCCTCAGAATGTCGGGGCGATTATCAGGACTGCCGATGCTGCCGGTGTTCATGGCGTTCTTATGCCTAAAAGACGGAGCTGTCCTTTGAACGCTGTAGTGGCGAAGGTTTCAGCCGGTGCCGTGGAATATGTGCCTGTTGTAAGTATTGGTAACATTGCTCAGACGATAGAGGAATTAAAGAAAAAAGGGTTATGGGTCATAGGCGCCGATATGGATGGAGAGGTCGACTATTTTTCCGGAAATTTGAAAGGACCGATTGTTTTAGTTATTGGTGCCGAAGGCAAGGGACTTGGCAGACTTGTCAGGGAAAAATGTGATCTTTTAGTAAAGATACCAATGCGCGGCGGGGTTTCCTCTTTGAATGCCTCCGCTGCAGGAGCAATTTTGCTTTTCGAAATAGTCAGACAAAGAGTTGCGAAGTAGTTATGAAGGAGTGGCTCTTGATTGACGGATATAATGTTATATACAATTGGCGGGAATTCAAGTCTGTACGTGAGGAAAGCTTAGAACATGCTCGTGAAATGTTGATAACAGTTGTCGCTGAATACGCTGCTTTCAAAGGGCAGGAAGCAATAATTGTTTTCGATGCCCTGGAGGTGCAGGGTTTGTCGCGTGAAGAAACCCGCGGCGGGGTCAGGATCGTATTTTCTTCCGAGGGGGAAACAGCCGATTCCTGGATTGAGCGCAGGGCTTATGAATTGGCAAAAGAAGGTAACAAGGTATTCGTGGTCACCAGTGACTATGCCGAACAAATAACTGTTTTGGGTGTCGGTGCTTACCGTATATCTGCCAGAGAGTTCCACGAGGATTATTTGGCAGTAAAAAAACAAATTCGTGAACGCAATGACAGAGGGACAAAAGGCAAGGCACGAAATGAGGTCGGCAACAGGCTGAATGGAGACGTTTTGGATCAACTCGAACGTTTGCGCAGGAAAAAATAAGTTAAGATTGACTTGCAAAAAATAATTAAGGTATAATTAATTCCACGGTTAAAATAGCAGGCTTTCGAATGTAAAATATTAGTAAGAG
>RZYP01000179.1 GCA_009930275.1 Negativicutes bacterium | reverse complement strand
TTGTTTCTTTTTTGCTGCTAACAAAATTTTACAAGAGTTGATCCTCTTCTTCTATGTTTCTAAGGGATCGCGTTTACACAAAAGATTGTACACTCTGAACCCGAAACGTGTGAAACCTCTATTTTCTCTATCAATTCAAGTACTAAATCCTGATCAAGCTTGTTCATCTTAAGATATTCATATACCGCGTCCAACCATTTGCCGGCTGACTTCTCTATGGACTCGATCTGGCCAAGTTTGGTTTCAACTCGTTTGATGCTTTCTTTGCACTCATCGGTTTCAATTTTGTACTCGCTGGTCATCTGTGCAAACATTTCTGATGTAATGAGACCAGAAACCTTATCTTCATACATAGAACGCGAGATTCTACCGATTTCCTCTATACGCAACTTATTGCGATTGAGCTCTTTTTCCAGCTCGGACCTGGAATCAGTCCCTGACTCTCTGGCTTTCGCTATAATCTTCACTGCCATCTCAAGCCGCTTCTCTTCTGGCACATTGCCAAAGTGCTTGAGATCCTCACGCACAGCGTTGATCAGGTAATCTTCACGAATACTATGCGTTGTACAGGCTGTGTTGCCACCAGTGTTATAGGTTGAGCAGCGATAATCCTTGCGGCCATGTCTGATAGAACCAACCAGCCTTGCGCCGCATTCCTTACAGAAGATGATGCCCTTGAACAAGTACTTTTTACTTCGCTTCTTATGATGATAAGCCCGTTTGCGCGGACTGGTATGCATCTCCTCGGCAGCATACCACAAGGCATCATCAATCAGCGCTTCATGTGTACCTTCTACGATGATCCACTCAGACGGATGCTTGAGGATAATCTTCTTGCTCTTAAACGACGGTGTTGTTCTTGTGCCGGAGACCATGTTGCCGCGATAGATCTGATTATGAAGAATTCTGGTAATACTATTGCTGTTCCACAAAATCTTACTGGGCTCTTTTTGGCCATATGCCTTTTTAGTCAGCTTATAGTAATAAGCAGCTGGCGATAGCACTTTGTCCCTGTTCAAATCCTCGGCGATTTTCCTGGCATTACCATGTTTTACATAATCGTTGAAGATACGCTTGATGATGCGAGCCGGTTCCGGATCAATCACAAGCTTGTACTTATCCTCAGGATCTTTCATGTAGCCATAGGGCGGTCTCCCGCCCTGATGTCTACCTCTCTCAGCGTTTGCCTTCTTGACCTGTCTGACTTTTCGCGATATTTCCTTGGGATAGAATTCATTGATAACATTGTGAAAAGCCGCGAAATCATTGGTTTCCTGATCTGTGTCGACACTGTCATTGATCGCGATAAATCGCACGCCGTGTTCAATAAAATACTCATCGATGTAGTACCCTGTCATCGAATAATTTCGGCCAAGTCGACTGAGATCCTTAGTGACAACGCAGTTGATCACACCATCATCTATGTCCCTGATCATACGTTTGAAGTCAGGCCGGTCGAAGTTGGTTCCGGTGAAACCGTCATCAACATACACACCAACCAGATCCCATTTATTGTTCATGACATAGTCAAGCAGCAGCTGCTTCTGATTGGCAATACTCATAGATTCCGTCTTACCAAGATTATCATCCTTTGAGAGCCTGCAATAGATGGCTGTCTTATATCTATGTCCACTTAATCGACGCATTTGTTCCTCCATTTCCGATATACAGCCTATTTGGTAATTGCAGATTACCCGCTTGCCAAAAAGGCGTCAACGCTGTCAATCTTGTAGTTCAGAGTTTACTGAGAAGTGTTTGATGCCCGCTCTTACAAGTGCGTCTTCCAGCTTCACGGTGCCCAGGAAGACACGATCAAACTCAACTTCGTAATCACGTCCTTTTCGTCTAACAGGCTCTTTGGATTGGCTCTTAGTTTTTTTTGTTTTACTAATCTTCTTCTCAGGCATCTGAGCATCCTTTCTTTTTATCAGCGGAAGATATCAACAAACATGGCAGATACATCTTCCTTATTTCTTGCAGAAAATCGAGGTTATTGCTCCGATCAATACCGATCAGAGACCAGCTGCCATCATTTCGCCGTGCGGCATGCAGTTCACAGGGTTGATTTTCTGTAAAACTTGTATGCAAATCTGAAATTAATCGCATTACTCTTAGGTATTCATATTGACTATCCAATTTATAGGCCCTTTTCAGGTAAAATTTCAGCCGCGTCAAAAAATCAGAAATCTGGCCAAAAACTGCTTCGGGTATTAAAAATGTTGCGGACCTATTTTGCTGTCGACAAGAGCCCGATAAGCACGATTCCAGTAGGCTTTTCGCCTGTTCGATTGAATCAGCAAGTTCTATTGCTTCTGAACTCTTAGAACCACGTCTTCTGATCGGCCGTGATAGTTCCGACAAGCTGTTTAGGTCCAGCTTTATTTGTATGTTCGATAATTACAGCTGCGTGTGCAGGCAGCAAAGGTATATAGCCCTTGCTACGTCTGACGATTTCATTCATGTAGTACTTATGACTGCAGATGTGAATCATGATGTCTTCCTGGTTTAACTGATTTATAGCCTGACGATATCTGCAGGTATAGTATTTGCCACATTGTCTGGAACACTGATGATCCACATTGATTTGCTTTCTGGCGTAAGAACTGAGCGTTCAAGCCCGGCGCATGTCTGGGCTGCCGCTTCGCAGTTTTTTGAGCACTGCCAATTCCGCAGTGTATTTGTTATTGCCGCTAATAGACCTGATTCTTCTCTCAAGCTTCATATCGCAGATATAGTTCATCCTGCTCATGTGCACGACAGATGTAACAGGTTGATTGATCAGCCCTGGGCTGACTAAGTTTTTTGACAGCCATGGAAGATATGCTTCAGCTATTTCATGCGCAGCGTTCAAATCTCTTGTAATGATTATCAGTGGCAGTTTGCCGTGGCATCTGAATCCGCCTGGCATGGGCTGACTGATTCGTACAAAATAGTCATCGCGACTGAAGAGATAATGAGTAATGCCAGCAATCAGATAGGCATGTCTTATCGAACTATCTACATCTTCCTGATATTCAGAGCAACGTCGGTTGATTAGATCGTCATTTATCGCAAATGCTGTTTTCGTCAGAGTATCCTGTTCCTTTTGATTAAGTTCAGAGTAGAGCTCTCTGACTGTGTTGTTAATAAATTTAATTGGGTCTGCTGTGTTTTGATTTTCAAGTTTATGTTTTAGCAGCATCTTCTTCTGCTCCTTTCTGGATTTGGGTAAAAATAGCCCCTCACTATACAAGGTGAAATCGCTTCAGGTTTGCGTAAATCATTCCTCAAAGAACTGCCTTAGCTTCTTGAGAACCTGCTTATGGCGATAACGCACGGTGCCCTCTGCCACATCGATTGATTTAGCGTATTCACGCATGGAAATACCCTGATAATAGAGCGCTTGAATAAGTTCAACTTCATCTGCTTCCAGCCTGCCGATACATGCACGGATCATCTTGGCGATCATGTTATTGATAACCTCGTCTTCCAAGCTTTCCTGGCTGCACGAAATGTCTGCTTCTATCGTCGTGTGATCTTCTATTGCACGATCGAGAGATAAGACTCTGTCTTTTTCAACTCTGTATAAATAGCGTTCTTTGTTGCGACAGCTGTGATAGGCCTTATAAACT
>RZYP01000033.1 GCA_009930275.1 Negativicutes bacterium | reverse complement strand
TAACAAGAAGGATCACCCCCGCTTGTGCGGGGAACATTCCGTCATAGGCTTCTGTCATAACCTTTAATGAGGATCACCCCCGCTTGTGCGGGGAACATGGAATGAGGAACAAATACCTTTTAGCGAAGTTAGGATCACCCCCGCTTGTGCGGGGAACATTCATTTCTTTCAGTATCACTATACTCAGTATCAGGATCACCCCCGCTTGTGCGGGGAACATTAAGCTGCTGTTCGATTTCCTTTATCGTTTCCGGGATCACCCCCGCTTGTGCGGGGAACATTTCCTTTTTACTGCTATATACTTCATTTACTTAGGATCACCCCCGCTTGTGCGGGGAACATGTAGGCTTAATGACATCATCCAGTATTTTCATAGGATCACCCCCGCTTGTGCGGGGAACATGCAAGTTTAAGAGTGATAATAACGTAAAAGTGAGGATCACCCCCGCTTGTGCGGGGAACATTGTTTGTTCAAGGGACATGCAATGGTCTGCCAGGGATCACCCCCGCTTGTGCGGGGAACATGCAAATTGTATTTCAGTTAGTATACATATCATAGGATCACCCCCGCTTGTGCGGGGAACATAATACCGTCAAGAGTTGGAAGCAAAGACACAAGGATCACCCCCGCTTGTGCGGGGAACATACTAAAAAATCCCTGTAATCATGCCATTATATAAACTTAATTTTGATATAAATTTATGAGTTTTTCATATAAATCTTTTGTATTTAGGCAATCATTCATACTACGATGATTACCACCAGAAGACTTGATTCTGAAATATTCCATTAACGTTTCCAGCTTATAGTCCCTAATATCTTCTACTAGTTTTCTAGCTAAGCTTAAAGTATCAATAGTTATATTTGTTATTACCGACAAATGACATTTTTCACAAGCAGCACAGAGAAATTTATAATCAAAATCTGCATTATGCATAATAAAAGGTAAATTGCCAGCAAAGTTTAAAAATTCCTTCATTGCAACTGCAATATCCTTTCCTTCTTGTTTTAACATTTTGTCCGTAATTCCTGTTAAATTTTCAATCTCTTTTGGCAATTTAGTTCCTATATCAACTAGTACTTGAAATTCATCAATAATCCTACTCCCTTTTACCTTTAAAGCTCCTATTTCAATTATCTCATGCGCACTGACTAACAAACCTGTTGTCTCCACATCTACTACAATATAGCTCAACTCATCATTTTGTTTATTTACTTTGTTCGATGACATTTTCTTAGACATATGATATTTTGCAGCTTTACTAAATCCATGCTTTATTTCAGCAAAATTTTGAGAGCGTGATTGACTTGGGCGCAACATCAATTTCAAACCATCAAAATCAATTGGATCCCATTGGCTATTATGTACGCGAAAATCCATTCCTTGTTCATTATTAGTATTAAATACCATCGTTGCATGTCCGTTTTTAATATTCTCACGTACACGATTCCATAATTCTTCTCGCACCCTTGCACTAATACGTCCAACATATACACCTGTATTAATTTCCTGTAGCCATTTGCTCAAATCTCCTCTTAAGGCTGGTGGACAGTCAGTTAAAGTGATTATAACCATGGTCACTCCTCCAAAATTTTCCCGTAGCCTTCACTTAAATCATATTCGACGTTGTCAGTTTTGTCAGTGTAATCAACGCCACTATCAACGCCACCTTTCTTATCATCCCACAATTTAATTATGTCCACTGGGAAATCTTCATCGTGTTCTACCTCTCCTAAGAGTAGGAATCTTATATCGCGAACAGTTCTTTGTAAAATCTTGCCATCAGATACAGCATCACGCATACAGTGCCGAACAGTCGTTCCTATATCTTCAACTTCTTCAGCCGCTACTTCAAATGCAATTGGAATACTCAGCTCAGCTTTATATAAATCAGCAATGTCGTAAACAAAAGAACGCTCATGACCAGTATGCACAAAGCCTAAACCAGGAGAACACCCTAAAGCTACAATTACACTGTGTACAATGCCGTAAAGGCAACTATGTGCAGCAGATAATGCCATATTTATAGCGCTTCCTGAATAATAATCTTCCGGATTATACTCACGACCACGCCACTTGACACCAGTATGCTCTGATGCTTTGCGATAAACAGCGCGAACTCTTGCTCCTTCTCTACCGCGTAGTTGCTGCATTGTAAATGCACTTACATCTTCATGAGGAAAACGCATTTGATACATCAGTCTCGCAACGTTTATTCGATTGCGAACATTGCTTACCAATTCTGCCTGTTTTATTAATAATCGTGCAGAATTAGTCAGCGGACTACCATGTGCGTAATACCTTACACCTCTTTCACCTACCCAGATTACTGTAACGCCAACCGATCCAATAAGTTCCATCGCTCTATGTGAAACATTAGTTCCCGGCCCCAAAAGTAAAACGCTGATAGCTGCAGCAGGCACGTGAACAGTCCCACGCACATCTGTCACTGTAATTGCACCATCTTGACGGTTTATTAAGCAATGTTCTAAATACAAGAAAGAAATTCGGTCTTTAATTTGAGGCAAAGCTTGTAACGCAGGTTTTTTCATTCCAGGAATTTTATCTATCATTCTTTCCACCATTAAAAGGAGCAATTGTCAGTAACCCGCAACCATATGCTTTGGCACGACCAATTCCCTGTACAAGAGCATCTTTGAACATATCAACATCCACAATTGTCAAAACCCCTTCAAATGTTGCAGTTCTAAAAATTACTTCACCATTTATATTTTTTTGTTTTTTAAATTTATACCAATGCGTATTAACAACAGTAAAATCTTCTTCATTTAAACAAAAACCGTTTTTAGACGATCGATTTAATAACCATTCTTTTTGTCTTTCAGCACTAACATGTGCAATCACTTTCCCGCGTGCACACTTATTTTGGACCGAACTGGCACTCTTTGTAGGGTTAGCTTTTAATCTAAAATGCCATCTTTGACCAACATGTAACTTTGTTATTAAGTCACCATAATCACGGCTTTCTCCTTTTGTTAAATTATCTTTAAACCCAAACTGCGCATTTAAATTAGTAAAATCAGGTTTATCCGCACTTAACAACAAAAGGTAAACATTGTCTTTCAAAGTATCAATGCGCCATAACCGCCTTTGACGTTCTCCTTCAAAGCTCTGTTCTATTGCGCCATGTAATAATGATGGATAAATAAGCGCTTTTTTTGTTTCTCTTCGTTCAACTTCCAAAGCAATTCTTGATAAATACATATCCTTAATCCCCCTTTAGAACGTTAAACGCATCATGTTCAGTATAATCAAAGTCATCTTTTAGTATATTCTCGTCGTTTCTTACATCAACATTATGTAACGCAATCGTTCTAATATCATATTGGCGATGCTTATAAGAAAAACTGACCGGCATATCACGTTGAAGATAGGAGTTTTTCATTTTAGGTTCACCATCCATCTCTATGCGCAATTTTTCTTTCGGTTTATTATTGTCACAAACTAACCGAGGCTCTTCCTGCAAGACTTCAAGAAGTCCTTTATCTTGCCTAACCCTCCAAAAAACTTTGCCTTCCGGCGGGCAAGAACGTCTGCCCAAAAACAACGGAAATGCTGGACTATTTAAAGCCTGCGCAATTGAATTCAATAGTCCATCGTTCCCTTCTAAACCTACGAGAAACACAGCATCTGAAAGATAATAGCGAATAGTTACATACGGTTTTTTTGCTTCAACCATGTGAAAGTCCCGCAAAAGATTGCCTTCCTTATCAACTCGTACACCAAATTTCAGATTTTGCAATTCAACAATGCTTTCATTACGTCTAATGCCAAGGGCAGCAGCAACTAACCCTATAACACCACTTTTAGTAGGAATTCTTTCCGTGCCACGTCTCTCAAATTTATCCATACCCCAGGACTGAAGAGGTGCAGCTAAACGTAAAAGCAATGTGCTCATTTTACATTCCCGCCATTCTCAAAATGTTTTGCAACTTCATTTAACAAACTTTCCAGCATTATAGTCAGAGATAATTTTTCACCCAACAATGCAAAGGATTCACCAACAACAAACGATTTTTCAGGAGCTCCTAACCAATTCTGATAGACATTACCAACATGTTTGATTAAAGCATTTGCAGAACCCTCACTATAGCCACTTTCATTATTTTTTCCCGCCGTTACCGGTTTCTCAAAAGCTCCTACCAAGTTAATTGGCTGATCTTTACGAATTGTTACCATAACGGCATCAGGAAGAGTTCGATTTGCAAAAGTACTTTGTTTGCCTGTTGGCATAGAAAGAATAAAAGCTTCAACAAATCCTTTCACTGCATTTGCCGTTTCCCCATCTAGTTGTTTATATAATTCATGAACAGCTATCGTAGCGTAACGATACAATGTCGAAGAATTAAATTCTACGGTTCCAATATGACCTGCGCCAGCATTATCTTTGGGTGCCAAATCATCTACTGCCGTAAAATAATCATATTCATTGCTAACTCTATGTGTAGAAATGCAATGTGCAACTTGAACACACGCATCTGTATTAAGACTCGGGTCATCAGCAACCATCCGCCCAAATAATGCAATATCAATACTAGGGTATTCAGCAAGCGCTTCATGTGCTTTAGTTTTCGCTTCTTTTGCAGGTTTTTGTGAAATTGTTTCAGGATCATTAACTGCTAATTCTGCCAGTTTCTTAGCTTGTGCCACACTTAAGAAAAACAATGCGTCTGTTCCTTTTTCGATAGATTTAATTTTCAATCCAGCTGTTTCCAATATTTTTTGTGCCGCTTCCACTGAGTCCCCTTCATAATCAAGTGCTTTTATTTCTTTTGCGACCATTGTAACTATTTGTTTAGTTCTTATACCTAATTCTTCTTTAGGAAATATATCTATGAACATTTTTCTTACGGCTCTCTTCCAGCTTTGCGAAGATACTCTCGCACGCGTTACTCCGCCATAAATTGCTGTTTTAGGACTGCCAGTATCATCTCTATTTACACAACTTGGTGGTACTGTTTGCAATACGTGCACGTCAACATAAAGTCTTTCATTTTTCTCCATTATTCTCATCCGCTCCTATTCTCTCTTCAAGTTTCTCAGAATTTACCCTGCTCCTATAAAAATCTCTGCCCCATTGTAAACAAACACTATCCCTTACTGACGAAAATTGAAACAAATATAAATCTTCTGCTAAAGCAGGATAATCTAAAGTAATACTTTTCATTTTAAAAAGCTGTATCAAGCCCCGCAAATGATAGGAGACTTCTTCCATACTTGAGGCCGTCATAACAGCATCAAACCTATGTTTAATTCTATGTTCTTCATCTTCATTAGTAACCAATTTACGCACCGCTAGACCTAGTTTTTCTCCTTCGCAATTCATACACTGTGTTTTTAAGTCTTTCCCTTGCTGATGCAAGGCAAATAGTGTCAAGCCAATGTAAGCCGCCCATTCCCCATAAGATGCTTCTACTGTTTTACCTAATAACGCTTCCGGCATATCAGCTAGAGTCAAACACCAAAGTTCAGGCAATGAACCCGGCGCTTTACCAAGTCCACGCCTTGCTTTAGCTAAAATTGCTTTTGTCGAAGCATCATTAGGACTTTTGCATAAACGTATGATTTTGCTTTTAACATAATTTTTGACCAAAATACTTTGCTCTCTCATTTTAATGACCTCCTTTCAATATTTTATTAACTTCAAAACAGAAAAAATTATATGCGCTTGCTGCTGTACAAAGCCTTTCTGTTTCTTTGTTTTTTTCTTTAATATATCTGCCAACAATAGATTTTGGTCCAGCATCTGCAATTAAGTCTTTCCCGAGTCTCTCAACAATCATTTTAAGTTCATTTCTCCAACAATCACACATTTGTTCTTTAGTATCTTTTGCCGGGTCGATAGTTTCCAACCATCTTCTAAATGGCAAATCCAATTTAAAATACGCTTGTGCCTTGGAATTACTTGCTTGCTCCGTTCCATGTTGATTTCCAGCCGCCAGAGCCAAGTTTTGAGATAAATAACCAATTTGTCTAACAATTTCCTCTGCTATTTGGATTTCATAAATAATTCTATTTACCCAATCTTCTCCTAGTTTCACTAACAAATCAGAATTAACAGAAATGGTATCAGAAAAAACATCATCTATAAAAAAATCTTTATCACCATACTTAACTGAAGCAATCTTGAAACCTATGTTGCGTTTTGGCATTATTCCGTTTCTTCTGAGAATGGCAAGCCACTTAACCACGCCAGGATTACGAATAGCTTCTCCTTGTCCCAGAAGTGTGGATAAATCCCTCCAAAATTGTCTCTCTGGATTATGTCTTTTGGGAACAAATTCTTTTTTAGGCCCTATCGTTTTACTTGAATATCGCCAGAAGGTCATTTGTTCATTAAAAGCATTTTCCTTTGCAAAAAAGTCTCCACCCAATAATAAATATCCTGTTACTTTATATTCATCACGTTGCAAAAGCAATCTTCTAGATTGAACTGTTAACAATTCAGAAAGATTGTCCGGCATTAATATGTTTACTCTTTCTTTTTCCTTTAAAGGCATTTCCCAAATTGGCCTTTCATTTCCCCAAAGTTCAACCCCATCATTTAGTAATGTCAAATTAAGCATAAGTGTTTCAAATAAATTGTTTCCTATAGCTAAAATTATACCAAGTTTTCCTAACCACCCAGCGCCCGGGCTTGGTAAGTTTTTACTCTTAGGTTTGGCAGATGTATCATCAAACGCATTAATATTTAATAACCATCTTGCCGCCTCTCCATAACTAAGAGTTTGTTTTGATTCTCCTACCCGTTGAGAAAATAAACGAATTTTATTATTACTTTCGGCTATTTCTCCGTTTAGTTTTGCAGCCGTATATTCTGTGCCATTTTGGATATTACTTACTTGGTAAAACGGATATTGTGGATGAAAGAGCCAAAATCTATCTTGGAATTTTCTTAAATATCGTTCAACTATAGGCATCGGAAAGGATTCTCTTTCCCATAACTCCTTCCATCTGTTCAAAGCATCTTCTGAATCATTAAACTTGTCATATTCACCTGCAGAATTATAACGGGCAAAAACCGCATGTAAAATTGCCAATAACAATCTAAGAACTGCAACATCTTGTGTTGGCAATTCTCCAGCCAAATCTCTAAACTCGTGTGCTCGTCTAAATAACTCTAGCAATGAAACACACTCTTTTTCACCATCTTGTCTAATTACAATAAGCCATTTTTCATCCAATAAATTAAACTCTTGTTCAATCACCCTTATCACTCTCCTTTTTGTATATTAATCCATCATCTTTGTTATATGCCAAACAATAGCCATTTAAGTACGCTTCATATTTTTCATCTAGAATTAGGAATAATTCTCCATTAAGCCACGGCGATTTTTGCCATTCCTGTAAAAGCAATTGGTTATTGCTCTCCAATTGTTCAATAGTATCCTTAATCATCCATTTGCTGCACAAAACTCCTGGCAGTCTTATTCTCTGTCGTGCAAGCAATTGTGCAGTTTCTTTATCTGGTAGCTTTAATTGGTCAAGTTCAATTTCAGTATCTTGCCATAATAAACTATATCCTGTTTCTACCTTTTTTCTAATCAACAAAACTTCAATTGACTCGTCAGTGTCTCGAACCGCTGCTTCGCCATATTTTTCAGACGTATCATATGAAGTATATAGCCAATCAACCATCGTTTTTCGTTGATCTTTTTCAGGGTATCTATTAAGCAAAAATGTGCTTGCCTTTTGTTCTTTATTATCCAATATAGAATTCCACTGTTCTTTTGCTTCTTGATATCCATCGGGTTCATGACTAATTGGGACATTATCATCGTATGTGTCCTGCACTAATTCACTAATACTTTTTGGTAGCTTCAATACTTTAGGCAACAAAGCGTTTGTTCTCATCAATAAATATTTGCCATAAATTACCTCATTTGCTTTACCAAAATTTTCTTCATTCGTCTTTATAACAAAACACTTAGCTTTGGCGAAATTTAGAGGTCTATTACGCTGATGCCGTTGCAATCGACCCGTTCTCTGCAACAGTAAATCCATAGGACACAAGTCCGTAAACAAAATATCAAAATCAATGTCAAGTGACTGTTCTAGCACCTGAGTTCCTACAACAATTATCTTATATGGGCGTTTGCTATCTCTGGCAGGCTTTCCTAATAACGACATTAATTCCTGTTCTTTTTTTATTCGTTCCGGAGCCAAAAAGCGCGAATGGAAAAGTTTTATAATTTCTATACCAAAAACTTGACGCAACCTATCAGCGATTTCTTGAGAACGTTTAACGGTATTAACAATTATACCGGCACAACCACCATCTGAAAGCAGTTCTTTCAGTTTATCAATTAACTCACTATCGTCACAATATCTTATTTCCACTTCTTTGTTTATTTTTTCCATCGGCAGCAGGCTTTGCAAAACACCCTTACCATCAGTATATGTTACGAGTGGATATTCACGGCTTGTGCACCAAGAAGGTAATTTTTTCTGTTCATTTGCTTCTACGCTTAACCCCAAAGGATCATCTTGTATTGCTGGCGTAAAGCTACAACCAAGATAAGCTTCAATAACCGATTGTCGTTTTAGTGCTGGTAATGTTGCTGATAGAACAATAACGGGTACTTGATAAGCCCCTAACCAATTAAGAATTCTCATTAAATATTTGCTCATATAAGCATCATAAGCATGACATTCATCAATAATTACAACTTTGCCAGCAAGTCCTAAATGCCTTAGCATGCAATGCTTCTGTTTGAGAGCAGCCATTAAAAGCTGGTCTATTGTCCCAACAACAAAATCCGCTAATAAAGATTGTTTCTGTCCCTCAAACCAACTGTTTACACTAATATTTGTATCAATATCTTCATCAATATTTATACTGCCAGAAAAGTTTTTAAGTTCTTGATACTGTTCATTGAATTGAGCCTTTCCGTGAGCCAACCTAATTGAATGCTTTTCATTATCCTGTAACAAATATTTCAACCAATCAATAAGTCTCGGGAAAATACCATCGCTTGTCGCTTGCGTTGGCAGAGCAAAAAATATACCTGAACACTTAGATTTATTAGCAAATATTTCTGCGCATGCTAATGCTGCTTCCGTCTTTCCCACTCCCATAGGAGCTTCTAGCACTAGAATGCCTGGCTTATCAATTTTTTTCGCTAATTCTATCAAAGACTCTTGTACTGCTCTTGCTTTAAAGTCTTCACCAAAACGTTCTTTAAAAATATCTTTCCCAAAATATTCATTTGATGCTTGCCAAGGATAAGCGAAATTTAAGGAATTCCATGCATTTTCTACACGAGTTTTAGAAACATCTGTATTAGCTTTTTCTTCTAAGGACATATTAGGAAAATAATTTTCGTTACTAACTAGCCAATCTATCATGATGACCAACGCTGACAATATTACTTGCTGTCCTAAATTTGCTTTAGGCAGTATGTTAAGGTTTTCAAATCCTGCTAATTGCAAACTAAAACCAATTAATTCTTCATGTATTACTTCCCAGAAATGTTTGTCTTTATAATAATAATTTTCCGGAAAAGTTTCCATTGTGTTATTTTGCAACATTTGAATATTTTGAGGTTTACCATGATGAGCGCCCAAAATAGATGCAATATTAACATTGCATCCAGCTTTTTCTAAGATTAGCTGGGTTGCTAACGCATGCGGCGAAACAGCATTATTAGAAAATTTTCTATACAAAGGCAAATCTACTCCAGCTAGTTTCAATTTTTCATATATTCTATTATCAAGATCATCATTTCGCAAAAATGAAGTTTTTGCTTGAAACAATGGAGTTGCCTTGCCTAAATCATGAACGGCACCCAAAAACATTAGTAACTTTTCTGCCTCAGATTCTTCCCCTATATTTTCCGTTAATAAATCCTTTAGACTTTGCGGCAGCCAACGCCTCCATAATTTACGGGCCATCCAAGCAGAGTCAGACATATGCATTACCAACGGTAACCAAAGCATATAATCACTTTTTGATTTTTTAGCCCAAAGAGTTTTTGCAGCAATTGACAATTCCGGCATAACATATTCACCACCTTAATCAAACAACGCCTTAAGCCTTCGACATTTGTTTTTCTATTCCTGCTAAATCTTTCTGGTTTTACCGAAAACATAATTTTACTACTACAGTTGTCCGCTTTATCGGAACTCCAGTTGTTAATATTTGACTTCAACGAAATCAAGGCATAAAATATTTATTCGCACAATTTTGTAATGCTCGAAAAGTTAACTCTTTGCGTCAATAAAAAAAGGCCCTTGCGGGCCTAATTAAAGATATTTATTCAGTCGCTGCTAAAAAATCTACGGCAAACTGGGCGTAGATGCCGGTACCATCAGTAAGCACGTCTTCATCTACATCAAAGTCGGGATGATGATGGACACAGCAAATGCCTTTTTCTTTATTTCTGGCGCCGAGGAAGCCATAGACTCCCGGCGTCTTCTCCATATATACAGAAAAATCTTCTGCACTCATCATTTTATCCATATGCACAAGTGCTTTCTCGCCCATTTGCGTTACAACGGCTTTTCTGGCAATTTTATTTAGGTTTGCGTGTTCGTTGATTACCGGACCCGGAAAGAAGCAATACTCTGTTTCTGCCTTGCAGCCGTAAGCATCGGCAATTGTTGCTGCCATATCGCTGATTAATTTGGGCAAACTTTTCCGAAAATCGCGGTTAAAGGTTCTAGTCGTTCCTACTAATTCGGTTTGACCGGCCAAAATATTGAACTGTGTACCGCCATTCATCATGCCTACAGAGAGAACAAAGGTATTCTGCGGGTTATTGATACGGCTAACCAATGTCTGGAGTGCCATGACAATTGCTGCAGCTGCCACTATGGAATCTTTGCCTTCCTGCGGCGCGCTGCCATGAGCAGAACTCCCGGTAATTTTTATGGTAAAACGGTCACTGGAAGCCATCCGCTCGCCGTCTTCAAAGTTAGCAAAACCTGAATCAAGCAGCGACCAGATGTGCATCCCGAAAATCGCGTCTACACCGTCCAAAGAACCATTCCCCACATAATGCCTTGATTCTACACCAATTTCCTCTCCCATCTGGAACAACAGCTTTACCGTGCCAGCAAGCTCTTCTTTATGGGCAGACAATATCTTGGCTGCTCCCAACAACATCGCAATATGACAGTCATGTCCACAAGCATGCATAACACCGGGGTTCACGGAAGCATAGTTTTTATTGGGGTTCTCATTAATTGGCAGGGCGTCGATATCTGCACGCAGCATTACTGTTTTGCCCGGTCTGCTGCCGGTTATCGTTCCTATGACGCCTGTCAAATTTTCGAATGTGGTAACTTCTATGCCCATACTAGATAACTCTGTTGCAATATGCTTGGTTGTATTAACTTCCTGCGTGGACAGCTCCGGGTGCTTATGCAAAAACCTGCGTTGATTGATAATATACTCTTTTTCCTTTTGTGCAAGTTCTTTTATGTTCATAGGGCTTGCCCCCTTTTGTCAGGGTCTGCGGCCGTTTTCTTCAGATAATCATGTGCGAATTGGGCGTAAAGCGCCGCACCTTTGGGTAATATTGCCTCGTCAACGCAAAAACGATCTGAGTGAAGAGGATAAACAGAACCGCAGGCTTCGTTATAATAACCGACGAAGCACATAACCCCGGGGACCTTTTGCATTAGGATCGACATATCTTCAGAACCCATGACTTTCGGCATCGTTTTAAGAATATTGTCGCCATATAAAGTTTTGGCTGCTGCCCTGGCATTTTCGTTAATTGCAATATTACTGTTAACAACAGGCGGTTCGATAGGAGTGTTAACGAAATCTGCCCTGCAGCCTAAAGCTTCGGCCGTGTGGCTCACAATCCGTCCCAGTTCTTTTTGCACTTTTTCTCTCATCTCAACGCCATAGGTCCTTATGGTGCCTTCCATTTCCACGCAATCGGCGATAATGTTGAATTGTTTTCCTGCTTTTACCGTACCGACAGTTACGACCATTGGATTTAGCGGATCATTTTCCCTGCTGACAAAGGTTTGCATATTCATAATGATCGAACTCGCTGCCACAATGGCGTCTTTACCGAGATGAGGCGTAGAACCATGCACCGAAGAGCCTTCTACCGTAATCTTGAAGTTATCGCAGGAAGCCATCCGATAGCCATCTTCGATGTTTATTCCTCCGGCTTCCATGCTTGCCCAGACATGTATTCCCAACAAAGCGTCTACATTGTCCAGATGGCCGTTTTCAATATAATAATTAGCGCCATGGCACGACTCTTCTGCCGACTGAAACAAGAGCTTCACCGTCCCACAAAGTTCTTTGCGGTTAGCGGCAAGCATAAGTGCCGCCCCCAACAGCATGGAGCTATGGCAATCGTGACCGCAGGCATGCATAACTCCTTTGTTGCGCGCTGCAAATTCTACGCCGCTTTTTTCTTCGATAGGCAAAGCGTCAATATCGGCACGCAGCATTACTGTTTTCCCGGGTTTATCGCCCCGAATTGTGCCAATTACGCCATAATAATCAGGAAAAAGTTGCACTTCAATGCCCAGCTTCTCGAGTTCATCGGCAATGTATGCGGTAGTTTCTTTTTCCTCGAAAGAAAGCTCCGCATGACTGTGAATCCAACGTCTTTTTTCAATAATATAGCTGCTTATCGTTTCGGCTTGTTCCTTGAAATTCATATTTTTCTCCCCTTCGAATCAACCGGCATTAGTGACAGCAATTATATTTCTGCTTTTATTGCAGGAAAATTTTGCCGCCGGGGCCCAAAGGTAAGTCAAAGAGAATCCACACTATCAGAAGAATGGCCCAGCTAATTGAAAAGGTGAGAGAATACGGCATCATATTGGCAATAATTGTCCCCATGCCCGTATCTTTTTCATATCTTCTGGCAAAACCAAGGATCAACGGGAAATAATAGAATAGAGGCGACAGCGGATTTGTGATGGAATCGCCAATGCGGTATGCTGTTTGCGTAATTGCCGGATCATAGCCCAAAATCATCATCATTGGCACGAATACCGGGGCTAAGATTGCCCATTTGGCCGAAGCAGAACCAATGAAAATATTTACAATGCATGACACGATAACCAAACCTATTACCAAAGGAATACCTGTGAAATCCATGGCTTTCAGAGCGCCTGCTCCCTTAATGGCAATGATTGCGCCCAGATTGCTCCAGCTGAAATAATTAGTGAACTGTGCGCAGAAGAAGCACAAAAGAATGTATGGAGCCATGTCTTTAAAAGCAGCGACGACATCGGCAAACATATCCTTATCGTTCTTATATCTGCCGGAAAAAAAGCCATAGATGGCACCAGGCACAAAGAGAATCAGGGATACTGTTATAATAATGCCGCTCATAAACGGAGATGTTGCAGCCATAAGGGAACCTGTTTTAGCATCGCCGAGAACAGGGTCATCCCCGAGGCACATTGCAATAATCACGGCAACAGTGATGAAAAAGGACATAATGCCAATTTTCAAAGCCTTGTTTTGCTGAGGCGTTAGTTCTGCTGCTTTTTTGTCATAATCGTATTTGCTTAAATCAGCATTTTCAAATCTCGGAGCCATGAATTTTTCTGTTACAATAGTACCCACAATAGAAAGAACCACGCATGACACGACCAAAAAATAATAGTTGATGGCAGGAGAAGCTAAATAATTGGGGTCAATCATCCGAGCAGCTGCTTCCGTATAACCATAGGCAAGTGCATCTGAAAGTCCCAGCGCAATATTCGCACAAAAGCCCGCGGCTACACCTGCATAGGCCGCAAACATACCGAGCAAGGGATGTCTTCCCATACCCAAAAAAATAATAGCAGCTAACGGCGGCATTACTACGAATGCTGCGTCACCTGCAATGTTTCCGTTGATTCCTATGAACATAATGGCAAAAGTAACCATTGCAGCGGACGCACTTCCAAGCATTTTTTGCATAAACGCACCCAAAAATCCGCTTTTCTCTGCAGCGCCGGCACCGATTACCGCAACCAATACCATGCCAAGAGGCGCAAAGCCGGAGAAATTGCTTACGGCCTTACTCCACATGAGTCTGATGCCTTCTTTAGAAAATAGATTTACTACTGCCAGTGTTTTACCTGTTCCGGGATGAACAGCCGTAACCCCCATTAAGCTGAAAATACCGGACAAAACAACGATCAAAGCCGCCAGAAGCACAAACAAAGTTGCCGGATCCGGAAGCTTGTTGCCTGCCTTCTCAATCCAGGTAAGGATTCTGTCCAACAGGCCACGTTTTTCTTCTCTTCCCATTTTCCCCACTCCCTTTTTTAATAGCTTTACGCTCATAATTATACTTCACAAAAATCTGTCTTTCAAGAGAAAACATTCTTCCATAATATAATAATTTTAAAGTACATAAAACTATAACTTCTGCTACATATTGGCTTCCTTCAACACAAAACGCCTGTCGCAAAAATTGAAGTGCGACAGACGTTTTAGAGGCGCAAACCATTTGGTTTGCGCCTCTTCATTAATATATTATATTTCTTTCAGTACTACTTATTCATTTGCTCAATAATTTGCATAATCTCTTCTACCGGAAGAACGGACCCATAAGCGACAACTTTCTCATCGATTACCAGTGCTGGCAGCGCCATCACCCCATACGCAACAACTCTGCTGAAATCTGTTGCTTTTTCGAATTTAGCGTTACATTTTAGCTTCTTAGCCGCAATAGCCGCATTCTGCAATAACATTTCGCATGGCTTGGTCATAGGCCCCAGAACTTTAATCTGCATTACACCTCGCCCCCTTGTTTTCTTCTTCAGCCTCATTATAGCAGAATACAAAGGGTACTTTGTGAACTATTTATGACATTGTCAGACTACTTGGAAAATAAAGAATTTTAGATAATAAGTTTCAGGCACATTCCACAACACAGGATGGTCAGGCGACTGCTGACGTACTTCGACCTGACGCAGCGTTACAGCAGCATCGGCAGCAGCATCATGCAGCATGTCGATAAAAAGGTCTTCCTTCATAAAGTGCGAGCAGGAACAGGTAGCCAGATACCCGCCTCGCGGCAATAGCTTCATCGCCTTCAGATTGATCTCCTTGTACCCGCGAATAGCATTAGCGACCGTACTGCTGGATTTTGTAAAAGCAGGCGGATCCAATATGATGAAATCATATTCATGTGATTTTTTATCGGCGAGTTCTGTCAGCAAATCAAAGACGTTGGCCTCAATAGCTTTCACCTTATTTTCAAGTCCGTTTAATTTTGCATTGGCGTTCGTCATGGCCACCGCATCGGCCGAAATATCTACCGCGGTGACGGAAGCCGCACCGCCCATAGCCGCATTCAAGGCAAAGGCACCGGTATGCGTAAAACAGTCCAGAACCTTTTTGTCTTTGCTGATGCGGGCAATCGCCTGCCGGTTGTATTTCTGGTCAAGGAAAAAGCCTGTTTTCTGGCCTTTGGCAATATCCACATGATATTTAATGCCATTCTCCGTAATAATTGTTTCCGTTGGGCAGGAGCCTTCCTCGAAGCCCTCAAGCGGATAAAAGCCGGTATATTCTTCCATACCTTCCAGTAAGCGAATCCGGACATCATTACGTTCATAAAGCCCTTTGATTTCTTCGCCCCACTCGCGCAAAATTTTACAAAGCAGTTCAAAAATCATTTTCTTCCGTAATTCTATACCAAGCGACAAAACCTGCGTCACTAAGATATCGCCAAAACGGTCAACAGTAAGTCCCGGGAAAAAATCGGCTTCGCCAAAGATGAGGCGGCAACACTTAAAGTCATCACCCATAACCGTACGCCTATACTCCAAAGCATAGCGCAGTCGTCTTTCGTAAAACGCTTCGTCAAACTTGTCGTTGGCGTTAGTTGAGATAATGCGCACCCGTATTTTCGAATTGTCATTGACGAACCCTGTGCCGATATATTTCCCTTTGCCGTTCATGACATCGACAAGATCGCCATTTTCATATGTTCCTTCAATACGCACTATTTCATCAGAAAACACCCAAGGATGCCCTTTCCTGGCACTGCGTTCAGCCTTTGGCGTTACATATAATTTTGTGTATGTTCTCATTATTTAAAATACCTCGTCTCTTTGGATAAAAGCAATATTTAATGCACAATGAGTATATCATATCCGCTCATGTACACACAATGTTGGCGTGCCAAAAACAAACTGGTTATTCTTCCGGGCACTCCTTACCGTATTTAAGAACGATGACGTCAGTGACAATAACCAGCCCTTCGTTAACCATATCACTGACAACGGGAGCCGCCGCCTCGATTTTCTCAGGCGTGTCGATTATCTCAATAATTATTGGCAGTTTGAGCGAAAGATCCAGAATGCGGGTACTGCGCAAACGCTTTTCGTGTCCAAAACCTTCTATGCCTCTGGTCACGGTTACGCCTGCCATACCCATTTCTGCCATTTTGTTAACTATGGCATGATAAAGATTGTGGCCGTTATAAACCGCGTCATCACTGGTGTAAATTTTTAAAATCTTGCACTGTCTGTTTAGATTCATATACAAAACCGCCTCTCAAAATATTAAGATGTTTTTTGCTATTACCAGTCCAACTGCGAAGCCAATCAGTCCCAATATGATTGATCCCAAAATATAAATACAAGCATTCATTTTTTCGTTCTCTTGAATTAAATTAAAACCCTCATACATAAAT
>RZYP01000178.1 GCA_009930275.1 Negativicutes bacterium | reverse complement strand
TTTTTAATGGCAAGATTTTGGGAGAATTTTTTGTGAAAGAAATGGATACGGAAAAAATAGGAGCCTTGATGGCTGGCATAGTTGAACACGGAGGTGCCAAAGCATGAATATAAGACTGGAAAAAAGCTTGGCGCCGAATAGAAATTCTCAAATTGTTGTCCCGATTCTTGCGGTTTTATTGGCGCTGTTTTTCTGTGCGGTTTTTCTTGCCCTTACCGGCAGAGACCCTTTTGAAGTATATGGTGCAATGTTTGCGGGGGCCTTGGGTTCAGAGTATGGTATCTCCGAGACAATAGTCAAAACAATTCCGCTTGCGCTTTGCGGACTTGGTATTGCCGTTGCTTTTAGAATGCAGATTTGGAATATAGGGGCAGAAGGTCAATTTTACATGGGGGCGTGCGCCGCAACCTGGGTACCTCTGACTTTTCCTAACTTACCCTTCTTGGTGATGATACCATTTATGATAGTTATGGCTGCTTTGGGCGGCGGGTTCTGGGGTCTTTTGGCAGGTTGGTTCAAGACCAAGTGGCAGGTCAGTGAAACCATCACTACCTTGATGATGAACTATATTGGTATTTTGTGGGTCAATTATTTGGTTTATGGCGCTTGGAAAGATCCGCAGGGGCTTAATTTCCCGCTGACGGCTCAGTTCCCCGAAGCGGCTATGCTTCCTTCTTTCGGAGCTTTGCGCGTGCATTACGGTATCTTCGCTGTTTTGATTCTTGCTTTTATCTTCTGGCATTTCTTTAAATCCTCCAAATGGGGATACGAAACGCTTGTTATTGGTTCAAATCCGACGGCAGCCCGCTATGCCGGTATCGACATCAGACGCAACGTACTTTTGGTCATGTTTATTTCCGGGGCAATAAGCGGCTTTGCCGGTATGGTCGAGATAAGCGGCATCGTCGGCAGGCTCCAGCCCGGTATAAGTCCGGGGTATGGTTATACGGCGATAAGTGTAGCCTGGCTTGCCAGATTGCACCCAATTGCTATCGTCGTTGTTGCCTTTTTGTTTGCAATTATCCATGTCGGCGGTTTCATGATTCAAACGATGGGTATACCTTCTGCCGTAGCAACAATGCTGCAGGGCGCTATTCTGTTTTTCGTTGTTGGATCAGAAATTTTGACGCAATATGAAATAAAGTTTGCAGCTAAGGAGGAAGGACAAGATGAGTGAGACTCTGATTATTTCTATCTTGGCAGCCTCCATTACGGCAGGTACGCCTATTTTGTTCGCTGCACTGGGCGAGTTAATTGCTGAACGTTCCAGCGTGATGAATCTGGGCGTTGATGGTATGATGCTTGTCGGTGCGGTAACGGGTTTCATGGTTGCTGTAAATTTCGGCAATCCCTGGCTAGGGGTTGGTATTGCTTTGGTTTCCGGAGCGCTGCTTGCGCTTATCCATGCCTACCTGACGGTTACCTTGCGAGCTAACCAGGTGGTAAGCGGCTTGGCTCTCACCTTGTTTGGAACGGGCCTTAGTGACTATTTGGGAAAGGCTTATGTCGGCATGCGTGCTGAGCAAACCTTCGGCAAAATGGCAATACCGTTTTTGAGTGACATTCCGATAATTGGACCGGTTGTCTTTAAACAGGACATGCTGGTTTATGTTAGCTACATCTTAGTAATATTGACTGCTTTTTTCCTCTATAAAACAAGAGCCGGGTTGTTTTTGCGGGCTTTGGGCGAAAATCCTGCGGCTGTTGACTCTGTCGGCGTGAATGTTTTTCGACTACGCTATCTTTATGTCGCAATCGGCGGAGCTTTGGCCGGATTAGGGGGAGCGTATCTGTCGCTGGCGTATGCACCGTGCTGGCTGGAGAATATGACTGCTGGCCGTGGCTGGATTGCGGTAGCCCTTGTAATATTCGCTATCTGGGATCCCTGGAGAGCGCTGGCCGGTTCCTATTTGTTCGGCGGCGTTGATGCCATGGGCTTTCACCTGCAAGTAATTGGCTTACCGATTTCTGTTTTTATTTTGAATATGCTGCCCTATGTTTTCACTATTTTGGTCTTGATACTTGTTTTAATCCGCAAAGGCGGCAGGTTGGCATCTCCGCAGGCGCTGGGCGTGCCCTATGACAGGGAAGAAAGATAAGATATTATAGAAAAACCTGAGAAACAGGCAGGAAAAATAAAAAAAATCAAGAATAGGTATAGCAAGATAGAAACTTGGCCTGAATGGTGTAATTAACGGAGGTGTAGGCAATGTTCAAAAAGATACTGGTTCCTGTTGATGGTTCTGAAACAGCCTGGAGAGCTTTGGATCAGGCAATCTCTTTAGGGAATAAGTTTGACAGTGATCTTATTATCGTTAATGTTATCCAGCCATACAACAATGCGGCCCTGTTAGCAGTACCACTTGATGACGCTACAATTAATCAAAGCAACAGTGAGCTGGAAAAAATAGGCGATCAGGTTCTGAACATGGCCAAAGAAAGGCTTGCGAGCTATCCCAAAAACGTTAAGTACGAATTAGAGGTGGGGCATCCTTCAGAAAGAATAGTTGCTCTTGCGAAGAAGAACGGCTGTGATTCTATAGTTATAGGAAGCCGGGGACTAAGCAGTATTGCTGAGTTCTTTCTGGGCAGTGTAAGTTCCAAGGTTTCCCAATATGCCACAGTACCTGTTTTAATTGTTAAATAGCGGTGGTTTTTCAACTTTGTATCTATGATGGTTCATAGAAATAGATGTAGGAGTCAACAGGAGGCGATTTTTATGTTAAAGAAAATTCTGGTACCGGTTGATGGATCTGAGAATTCCTTTAGGGCGTTGGACTACGCAATGTGTTTAGGCGGATCATTTGGCGCAGAGATAATAGTTTCTCATGTTTCAGTTCCTTATGACATTTCAAAATTGCTTGAACCACGCATGCTGAAAGCAGGACAAAGTGACGCTGACAGCACTAAAGAAAAAGAATTGGAAGCCAGGACAAAAGCTTTTGCAGGTGCTTTGGCTATGGCTAAAAGAAAAACAGAAGAAGCTGGCTACGCCAATGTCATTTTCAGAGAGGTTGTAGACCTTGATCCTGCTGAAAGAATTGCTGAACAGGCTGAAAGCCTCGGCGTTGATATGATTATTCTGGGCAATAGAGGTTTGGGAACTCTGGCTTCGCTGCTTATTGGCGGAGTAAGCACAAAACTATTGGGCTTGGCTGTTTGTCCTGTTTTGATTGTAAAGTAACGGCTAGAAAAGAACCATAGTGTTGTTGTGCAAATGTGTGGACGAGGGGTGTAAACAATGTTTAAAAAAATCTTGGTCCCTATAGACGGCTCCGAAACAGCCTGGCATGCCTTAGATCAGGCAATGGTTTTGGGGAAAAAGTTTGACAGCGAGCTGATAGTGGTGAATGTCATCCAACCGTATAATAATGCGGCGTTGCTGGCTGTGCCATTTGATTATGCAACAATTAACCAAGGAAACACCGAGCTGGAAAAAATTGGAGACAAGGTATTAAGCATGGCCAAAGAAAAACTCGTTGGCTACGAAAATTGTGTTGAATATATCCTGGAAGTAGGACATCCTTCAGAGAGGGTTCTCTCTGTCGCCAAGAAGCACGGTTGCGACGCCATAGTTATCGGTAGTAGAGGGCTGAGCGGAATTGCAGAGTTCTTATTGGGAAGTGTTAGTTCCAAAGTGTCTCAATAT
>RZYP01000177.1 GCA_009930275.1 Negativicutes bacterium | reverse complement strand
AGCATATACTTTATACAGATCCTGCTAATTTACCAAATGCACTTCGTACAAAAGGTCACAAAATAGAAGAAATAGAAGCAAAGTGTAAGGGGTTTCAGCTTGAAGCAGTTCAGGCTAGAGCAAAAGCAATAAAAGAAATAAATCAGAACCAGGCAGAAGCGATAGATTTAATAGTTGATGAGTTAAGACAATTAGGGACAATAGACCAAAGACGAGAACACATTGAAGAGCTGCTAAGGAATCATAACCCTTACGAAGAGTACTTAAAGCTTTTTTTAAAATACCAGATATATGTGCCTTTTGAAGATTTAGTGAGGGTGTTGCCGAAAAAGCAGTATGTAAGAACAAATAATGAATTTGAAATATCAACAAAATTCTGGGCGCTGGATGATAATCATCCTGTAAAACATGCTATCAAAGAGGTCTTTCAAATAGGTGAAAGGGTTCCAAGAGATGCATTTCGTGGTAGAATCAAAACGTTTTTTAATCAGGAATTTAATTATAAAACAAGCAGCGATTCAGACGCCACACGAAAATGGGGGTTATACTGTGAAGTAAAAAAGATTTCAAACAGGGAACATGGTCATGTTTTTGAAATAATATCCTATGATCCTCTACAATATAACTGCAAACCGGAGAATCCCTATCCTCTCGAGACTCCCGCAAACGAAATTTTCCCATGGTAATATTGCCAGTAAGCCCGTGAGCTTTCACACACATACAATAACACGCAGAAGCTCCCTAAGACATTCTATTTGAAAGGAGCATCAAAGATCACCAATAAAAATATTTAACAATTCTTTCTTCTGCCCCAAAAATTTTTTGATTTTTTTCGTGGGAGTTAATTTCCAAGAGCGGTAATTAAACCCTTCAAGACCTCCCCCCACCTTTGGGAGTGGGTATTCCCTCCCATAACCAATTAAAAACAATAAAAAATGGAAATCAACAAATTAAAATTTCTTCAGACCTGGAGTATAGATGACTTCAAGGAGAAAGAAAAGGTGGAAAGGGTGGAAATCAGGATCAATGACACCACCGGAAAATGCTTCTTTGTTTATGGCGAACATACAGGGGCATGCAGTAAAAAAGCCGAAACAGGACAGATATCTTTACCTGTCATTTCAGAGGTGTGTTCCCCAGTCACAGGGGATCTGTTTTATCTGTTGCATCAAAAAGGGGAAAATCCCTCAAGGACATTAGCTGTGCTGTGAGCATCAAACACTATTATGTGAAGACAGGTGGTAGCTTATCGCCTGTCTTTTTTTATTATCTAAAGCATTACAATTATGAAAATCAGACAATCAGAAAGAAGACAAGCCAAGATGAAATTGGCTATTCAGGGACCTGCAGGCAGTGGTAAAACCATGAGTGCATTGTTGCTAGCTGCAGGGATGGCCACCAATTGGTCAAAAATTGCCGTTATAGACACTGAAAACGGCAGTGCAGATTTATATGCCCATTTGGGGCCGTACAATGTATTACAACTTCACGAGCCGTTTACTCCTGAACGCTATGTGCAAGCTATTGAATTGTGTGAAAAAGCAGGAATGGAAGTAATAGTCATTGATTCCATATCACAGTGTTGGGATTATCTGCTGGAATTCCATGCAGGATTACAGGGAAACAGTTTTGCCAACTGGGGTAAGATAACACCACGTCAGAATGCATTTATGCAGAAGATCCTGCAAAGCAAGAGCCATATCATAGCTACCATGCGTACCAAGCAGGATTATGTGCTGAATGAAAAAAACGGGAAGATGGTACCTGAGAAAGTAGGACTCAAAGCCATACAACGGGATAACGTTGATTATGAATTCACATTGGTACTTGACCTGGATATGAAACATAATGCTATAGCCAGTAAGGACAGGACAAGCCTATTTATGGGGAAGCCTGATTTTACCATTACAGCACAAACAGGACAAACCATTTTGGAATGGTGCCAAAATGGGGAGGAAGAAGTGGTTATTGCCGATAAGATCGTGCAATGTGAAAGCCTTGACGAGCTGATGTCTTTGTATAGGCAATACCCTACAGAATGTCAGGACAACAAATCTGTCTTTATAGCCAAACGTCAGTCCTTGCTTCAAGCGGTTCCAGAAAGTCAAACAACCTTAAAAACAATAAATTATGAACACAACACAATTGCAGCCAGCTAATTCGCAGTTTATCATTCCCAAGACAGATCACACCCATCAGAATTTTCCTGTTTATGATGTACCCTTTGAAATCGTCGGAAATACTATTTCAAAAGTCCCTTTCAAGGATAAAAATGAAGATATACAGGATCTGGGCAAGAACTTCATTGAGTCAAACACCAAAAAAGTAACCCTCTCACATCTAACCAGGGATTGTGTCGTTCCTGTATTTTCCAAGGATAATGAGATAACATTAAGCCATCAGGATTTCATCAGCACTGTATATGATGCAGCACAAAGTGTATATCGGCAGGAAACCATATCAAAGCCTGAGGTCAGGGTTTCTCATATCATCAAGGGCAGAACTCCGGAAGCCACACATAAACCGGTGGATCAATTGTTGGATTCAGACAAGACCATTTATTATGAAAGAATGGCTTTTTGCTTTGATATACCGACTATTTATGATGAAGTCAATGGCAATAAGCTAAACCTGACAATAGGGGGTGTAAGGGCCTATAATCATGAAAACCTGTACAACAGGAAGACCTACGAGAAGTTTAAAGTATTTATCGGGTTTAAGAATCTGGTATGCTGTAACCTCTGTATCATGACAGACGGATATAAATCAGAAATTCGGGCCATGGGCAGCAACGGTTTGTTCCTTGAAGCTGAAAAATTGTTCAGGAGATTCCCCATAAGCAGGCAGATTGATTCCATGAAAAGGCTGACCAACACATTTATGGATGAACATCAGTTTGCCCAATTTTTAGGCAAAGGAAGGTTGTATCAGGTATTGCCACAGAAGCAAAAGAAACACCTTCCTGAATTGCTTATGACAGATACACAGATGAACCTTGTTGCCAAAGCGTACTATCAGGATAAAGACTTTGGTGTGGATCAGGAGCAGTCGACTAAACAAATCAGTATGTGGAATGTATATAACTTACTAACGCAAGCCAATAAAATGAGTTATATAGACCAATTCCTTGATAGGGCAAGCAATGCCACCTCTATTAGTGAGGGTATGAGTAAAGCATTAAGGGGAGATAAGGAATACGGTTGGTTTATCCAATAGGATTGCTTTGAACTGTTAAAAAGCCATGTTCAGAATGCTGAAAAAACGTGGATTTATTCGACAGGTAGTCATCAACAGGAATATGTAACCACTTATCCCTATAGATAAAAAATACTAAGTGGGTACATTCTCTGGAGGTAAAGAGGAAGTAGTTTTGCTTCCTCTTTTTTTATTGTTTTTGCCCTGGTTTCAAGGAACCGGGGCTTTTTTATTTTAAAAACCAGAATATGAAAATTATACTTTTTATCATCGAATCATTCCTCATTCTTTTTCTCCTGAACCATTTTCTTGGCAATGACACAAAAAGAAAAAAATAATGCGTTGCTAATCATAAAGGGAAAAATAGTAACTTTATAAATTGTACAATATTTCCTGTCTAACGATGGAAGTATCATCATCTTCAACATCGAACATAAAAACACCTCAGGTATATCAACGTTATTATTGATATTGTTAAGCAATTTATATAACACGCCAATACAATTATGAAAAAGATTATTAC
>RZYP01000176.1 GCA_009930275.1 Negativicutes bacterium | reverse complement strand
GATCAGCTCCGCGTATTTATGGAAAGGCAAAAGACCATACCGAATCTTCTTGCCCGAATGGGCATTGAAATCGCTGACAGCATTCCATACGAAGAGTTCAAAAAAAAATTTGCAAGAGGCAGTAATTGATCAGAATGTGCTTTTTTTATATTACTTTAGATGGCCCTCTCCCTGAGGAATCCAGCTGATCTGGACAACACGCCATGAGTGATTCCTCGAACGGTTTGCTATTCTAGAGCGGATGCTATGACAACCGTGACGTTGTCCTGATAAGGGTCGTTCTTCAACAATGTTTTCTCTATCAAGCGGCCTGCCCATTTCATCGGATCCGGGTAGTACGCGTCAATCATCTCATCCTCGGAAAGTTCCCTGTAAAGTCCGTCTGAACACAGCAGGACAGAATCTCCGGGTAAAATGCGCATTTTGCCGGATGAGACTTTCGTCACCTCCCAAAAGCTGACAAAGCTTGTCAGAGCATCTCTTTTTGAGTGTTTATCAGCAATGCTTTTGTCAATATCGCCTCTTGCCACGGCGGCATCGAGGACCTTCCCGTAAGTGTGATCCTCGTTCAGCTGTGTGATACTTTTGCCTGATATATGATAGATATGGCTGTCTCCGGCGGATATCCAAAAGAGCATGTCATCCTGTAAAGCTGCTGCGACTAAAGTGCACCCGCACTCCATTACTTTTCCTTTGGATACAATGAAATCCAACAGGGCTCTATTTGCGTCCCGAAGTGACTTAAGCAATGCGCCGTGGATATCAGAGATCCGTTTCTCACTCATGATGGAATTTTTTACGGCATCACAGGTGATCTGCGCCGCCTCTTTTCCGCAAGGAAGACCACCGATCCCGTCACAAACGACAAGAAGTCCCGGATTAGATCCGTCTGTCCGGCAAGGGTCTGAAACATAAAAGTCATCCTGCTGCTCTTTTCGTTTTCCTATGTCCTGAGCGGAACCAAACAATAATTTCATTTTTTTATACCCCGCAAATAATAATGTGACTCAAGGAGAATTATAACTCAAAACATAATGTCGGTAATTATGGATTTGCCCTTATGGGGGAGAACCCTGCATAGAGTTAAAGCCTGACAGGATAGATCCCGAATAGGTTTATTTTACAGAGGTATCTTGCAGCCATGGCAGATAGATGTTTTTTTTTGCACTGTCCGGCACAAAAGAACCAAGAGTTCCTTGTTATTATAAATTTCTGTTGACTCTTTACAATAAAATGTCAAGGTATTAGTATTTACAATATAGTCAGAAAATTAAGGCAAATCAGTCGCCCCAAAATGATGGGGAATAATTCAAATGAAGGAGGTCAATGAAATGGCAAATAATATTAAGACATCTCTTTACCAGGCAATAAAAAACAACGACATCAAAGCCGTAGAGGATGCGCTGAACATGGGTGCGAATGTCGATTCAAGGGATTTTTACTGGGATCAAAGCACCGCTCTTATAGAAGCATGCAAAAACGGGAACAAGGATATTTGTCGTTTGCTGATCGACAAAGGAGCACGAATTGATTTAAAGGATAAATATAATAATCATCCCATCCACTATGCGTGTTTAAATGGCCATTCAGATATTGCGGAAATATTGATCCAGAAAAAGGCCGATGTAAATATAAAAGGATATTGCGGGCATACCCCTCTTCACTATGCGTGCTCGAAAAAACGAGGCAGCATAAAAGTTATCCGTAAACTAATATCAATGGGGGCTGATGTAAACCGCATGGATAGTAACGGCTGGACCCCCCTTATGGTACTTGCCGAAAACTGCCTTACAGGCATCATGAAAGAACTTATTGACGCCGGAGCCGATAAAAGCATCAGGAACAAAAAAAATGATCCAGATGGAATACTTTTAAGTTCAGTTCGGAACAACGACATCAAAGCCGTAGAGGATGCGCTGAAAATGGGTGCGGATGTCAATTCAAGGGATTTTTACTGGGATCAAAGCACAGCTCTTATTGAATCATGCAAAAACGGGAATAAGGATATTTGTCTTTTACTGATCAGCAAAGGAGCACAAATTGGTTTAATGGATAAATATGATAATCATCCCATCCACTATGCATGCTTGAATGGACACTCAGATATTGCAGAAATATTGGTTCAGAATGGGGCAGACGTAAATATAATAGGATATTGCCGACATACCCCTCTTCACTATGCGTGCTCGAAAAAACGCGGAAACAGAAAAGTTATCCGTAAGCTAATATCAATGGGGGCTGATGTAAACCGCATGGGTCATGACGGCTGGACCCCCCTTATGGTACTTGCCGAAAACTGCCTTACAGGCATCATGAGAGAGCTTATTGACGCCGGAGCCGATAAAAGCATCAGGAACAATAAAGGCAATACCGCAAAAGATATTCTTGGTGCTTATTGCCCCGATAAAGTTGATGATTTTGAAAAATATATTAGTAAGAAAGATAGAGCGATTATAAGAGCTAGAGAAAAGATACTGAAGCGCGAAGACTCACTAAGATCTGTAGCTACCGGCATTGATTTTGACATATAGCACGCTTAACCTATTGGCAGGAGAGACCATCCCATAACTTCTGGATGAAAAAAAAGTCCCGACGAGGCATCCAGGATATACCCTAACTTCCGGGACTGGAGCAATCTAGCTGATAAAATAAGCACGATAGACTACGAGAAGAGAGATTCTATAAGTGATATAAATATCATGCATATAGCCAACAAAATAGTTGGCACAGCAGCAGCCTCTGAATTTTTAAAGCACTATAGGTGCATGGCTTGACAGTGCTGTTTTCGAGATGAAAACAGCACCGAACGCATATTTTAACGCCTCGCTTTCCACCTGTTGGGATTTTACAAGAAATCTAGGATAGGTTCCGTTTTTTTTTCAAAGTTCTGTTCCTCAGCAAACATCCTTGCACTGTTACAAAATTTAAAAGGCCCTGGTGCGGTTATCACCGAACCGAGGCCTTTTTTTTATATTGATAGCCGAGTGGCACACTTTGACAAAGTTTTACGGTCTCATACGCATGTTATTTATATAATCCCGATTTCAAAGCTGCTATTCTCGTCAGAAAGCTCAATAAAACTTTCCGACAAAGATTTTCCTTCAGGACAGATTATCATAGTCGGCACTCGAAATTTACCTGATTTGTAAAGGTCGATGATTTTATCGTTCACAGTCTCCGCTCCGGTCACGACGACAAGGCCGAAAGGATATCCATTTGCCGACTCGCTTTCTCTTATAATGTTTTTCCAGATCGGGAGCAGGTCAGTATCGCAGTCCGAGACCTTTATACCGTTTTTCTTGATCTTTTCAATGTATGCGTCCAACTCGGCGGAACTCGCCTTGAACGGGCCGTCTTTTCTCAGGCGGGTGCCGCAATATATTATCTCAACATCCCGGTCTTCCCAATGGTTGGAATTTACGGTCGTGCGGAGTATTTCCCCAACGATCCTCCCAGTTTCCATCTTGTCATCCGATATGCTCCCGGAAGTGTCTACAGCAATGATTATCTTGCCGGGCACGGACTTTTTTGACGGATATATTATTGTCGTTCTCGGCGCCTCGAACCCGTGGTTTGCCGCATACTTTCTGTTAGCCGCGTTTAGCACAGTAGTTTTTCTGTTGTGCCTAGCATATGTTTCAGACCGGTTTGCAGAGTTTATCCTCCTGAAAAAATCGCTTAGCATAATATCGTAGGATCCAATAGCCATTGAACTTCACCTTTCTCC